>CAYOPE010000001.1:0-88975 GCA_964405805.1 uncultured Candidatus Saccharibacteria bacterium
CTCTTAATCTCCCCCTTAAAAGGGGGAGAAATTCAATTTTCCCAGGCAACAGCACTTCCCTTGGCCAGCTAGATGCTTCGAGATAATACTTGGGCAAAAATTCTCCGAAGATTTCCTCTGCTGTAGTGCCTTTGGTGTTGTCTAGGATAAAATTTTCTTTACGGATGAGCTTGCCTTCACGAATGATAAACAAATTGATAACTGCGACGCCATCCTGATAGAGGGAAAACACATCCTGGTCGACTTTTTTCGGATAAATGACTTTTTGGCGCTCAAGAACTCGGTTGAGGGCGAAAATTTGGTCGCGAATTTTTGCCGCTTTCTCGAATTTCCGCGCGCCGGCAAAAATTCGCATCTGAGCTTGGAGTTCTTTTAGGACTTCACTTTGTTTTCCCTCGAGAAATTGCATGATTTTGCCAATATAATTTTTACGATACTCTTCAAGTGAGATTTTACCAAAACAAACACCAGGACATTTGCCGATGTGGTAGTAAAAGCATGGCTTACTAGAAACTTTGCTGTTGGCACAGTATGGAAAAATTTTGCGTACCAGGCGGAGAGTATTTTTAATTTCTAAACCAGAAGTGTAAGGGCCGAAGTAACGTGCCGTTCTGTCATTTGGCTTTCTGTCGTATTCGATAGTCGGGATTTCGTCCCTGATATTGATCTTGAGAAACAGATAGTTTTTGTCATCACGAAGTAGAATGTTGTATTTGGGTTTGAACTGTTTGATGAAGTTGTTTTCTAAGATCAGACTCTCGGTTTCGTTATCCGTAACTGTGTAGTCGAGATCTGCGATTTGTGGCAGCATTATCTGGATACGTGGCCTGTACGGCTCTGCGTCTTTTTTAAAATAAGAACTCACGCGGTGGCGCAGGTTCACGGCCTTACCCACGTACAAAACCAAACCCTGAGAGTCTTTAAAAACATACACCCCAGGTTTCTGTGGCAGATCGCGAAGTTTTTGCGCTAGCTGTTTTTGCATAAAAGTATTATACTTTAACCCACTTGAGTTGTCTCGATTTGTGAAGGAGGATGAAATGGCGCGTCGTCAGCAATTCGCTCGAATCCTCGGCAATACGCTCAGAGTCATAACTGTACCCACTGTGCTGCCCATTGGTATTCTCGGTGGACTTTATCTGGGAATATGGATTTTCATCGCCGGCATTTTTACCTGCGGGGCTGCTTGGGTCCTAGGGGTCGTCTTGATCGAAATCGGTTTGCCTTTGGTTGTGTTTTTGGCGTTCGATCTTCCCATGCTTGTGGCATGTCTGATATTTTGGGTGAAACCCACACAACTATTTGTAGAAACCTTCGAATTTGACCCGAACTGAAAGACCCTATCCCACCCGGCCCAAGGTCACCCCTTGCGCCGGTGCTTTTTTTGTTTTATGATTTGAAGTCAAGACGAACGGAGGATAGCGATGAAACGAGCGCTGGTGATGGGAGCTGGCATGCTGCGAGCGGGCTTTGACGCAGGCGTGTCCATGACTTTGGCTCGCCATTTTCCGAAAGGCTTCTTTCAGAAGATTTTTGTCTGTTCCGGCTCCGTGTTTAACGCTGGCTTTGTGGCTGCTGGTCAGCCGGATCCGATCGAGAACGTCTGGCGACACCTGGTGGATCGTGGTCAGCTAGTGAGCTGGCGCAAGCTCCTCCAGGGCCGGAAGTACCTCGACCTCGACGGGTTGATCCAGCATTTCGTATCCGGTCCGAATCGAATGGACCCGGGTCTGCTGTTTGGCGAGCCCTTCACAGAAGTAGTCTGTGTGCTTACGGACTACGACACTGGCCGCGCAGTCTACGCGCCGCTGACTCGAAGCAACCAATGGTACGTTTGCCGAGCCACGTGCGCGGTGCCGCTGATGTACGGCCCAGTGTTTGTGCCAGGCTATGGACTCATGATCGACGGCGGACTGGTAGATCTTTTGCCAGTTCGTAAAGCTCTCGCCGGGGATTTCGACGAGGTCTGGGTGGTGAACAATCGACCGCCAAACCACAAAGTGAAGCGGACCGAGGGTGTGGCTTACAAAGCCATGACCATGTCTCTGCCACCTCATCTTCGTGATCTCTTTCACCGACTGGACGAGCAGTGGGCAGAGACGCAGAAACTCTTCGCCGATCCGCGAGTCAAGCTGATCCAGTCACCTGGCAAGGTTCA
Organism: uncultured Candidatus Saccharibacteria bacterium; assembly: GCA_964405805.1. Lineage (GTDB taxonomy): Bacteria > Patescibacteriota > Doudnabacteria > UBA920 > O2-02-FULL-48-8 > CAYOPE01. The sequence continues at coordinate 2,159 of CAYOPE010000001.1, forward strand.
ATTTCGAAGCCCGGCTGATGACGATCACGATCGGCTCAACCGTCTGATTGATTCCGGCGTGGAAGAATGCCGGCAGTTCATCGCTTCGCTTCGCTTGTGAGCTTTGTGACCCGGCGTGAGGGTATCCCTCTTGCGCCGGTATTTTTATTTTTTGCTATAATTCAACTTATCTAAAACGCCAAGCGGAGGAAGATGATGGCTATTTTTCTCTATTACGAGCCTGACCCAGATCTTCGAACAGAAGTCGAAGCCGGCCTTCAAGCCATGGGCCACCGTGGCGACGCTTTTGGGGATATCGTTCTGTTGGCTGCTTATCAGGGCGCGCCGAACTTCGTCCTGCTTTGCAAAGAGGCCTTTCAGAGAAGGCAGGCCTTCAGATCGATTCGTCGGCTGCTGCGTCTCCAACCCAAACCAGAGGTCGTACTGCTGAGCAACGGCCAACAGGTCGGCATACCAAGAAGTTTCGAGGAATTGGTATCCGCGCCACTGGTGAGCCATCGCGATACCGAGCAGATTCTCCGGATGGTTCGATTGCTGTGACTTTGCCGCTTCTGTGCCGGCCCAAGGCTAACCCCTTGCGCCGGCGCTTTTTTTTATATATACTGTCTGGGCTAATTTTGAGCCGTCCAAACAGGACGGCTGGGTAGGCATCTTTATTTTTTAAGCTTAAGAGTACATATTAAGACCCCCTCTTAATCTCCCCCTTAAAAGGGGGAGGTCCTGAATTCCATGTCCGATAAAATAGTCATACGCGGGGCGCGGGTACACAATTTGAAAAATATCAATCTCGATATTCCGAGAAACAAACTTGTGGTCATCACGGGTCTTTCGGGTTCGGGTAAATCTTCTCTCGCCTTTGACACTATATATGCAGAAGGGCAGAGACGCTATGTCGAATCTCTGTCTGCTTACGCGCGACAATTTCTGGGCCTGATGGATAAGCCAGACGTAGACAAGATCGAAGGATTGTCTCCAGCAATTTCCATTGACCAGAAGTCTGCTTCACACAATCCGCGTTCCACTGTAGGAACTGTCACAGAAATTTATGATTACCTCCGTTTGCTTTTCGCGCGTGTCGGAATTCCGCACTGTCCAGTTTGTGGTAAGAAAATTTCTGGCCAATCAGTGACTCAGATGGTGGACCAGATCATCAGCTGGCCAGAAGGCACGAAGTTTGTGATCATGGCACCACTTGTGCGTGACCAAAAAGGCGAACACAAGCATCTACTGGAAGAAGCGAAGAAAACAGGCTACCAGAGAGTGCGCTTTGATGGCACGATTATGGATTTGAGTGAAGCTCTACGACTAAACGTGGACAAAAAAAAGAAACACACGATCGATGTGGTTGTGGATCGTATTGCTCTCGACAAAGGTGATCGCGCGCGCATTGCTGATTCTCTGGAAACTGCTCTGGATCTGGGGAATGACTCAGTGATAATTCAGAAAGACGAGAAGGAGGAGATACTTTTGTCCTCGAATTTTGCTTGTCCGGAAGGTCATATGAATTTGCCTGAGCTCAATCCTCGTAATTTTTCTTTCAACTCGCCGCACGGCGCCTGTCCTGACTGTACAGGTCTTGGTACTAGACTGGAAGTCAATGCTGAACTCGTGATTCCTAATCCCAAACTGACTTTAGCAGAGGGCGCGATCAGACCTTGGAGCAAAACAACCTCGAGACTGTCGTGGTATTCTCGCGTGCAGGAAGCTGTGGCGAAAGAATTTGGATTTTCCGTGCACACTCCTGTGAAAGATTTGCCGAAAAAAGCTCTGGATGCGATTCTCTTCGGCACAGGGGATAAGAAAATCAAGATTCCACACGAGAATGGGTACGAGATGAATACTACTTTCGAAGGTGTCATCCCAAATCTCGAACGTCGATACAAAGAAACCGACTCTGACTATATGAGGAGCGAGATCGAGCAGTACATGCGCATCCAGAAGTGTCCGACTTGTAAGGGCAAAAGACTCAAGCCCGAGTTTTTGGCAGTGACCATTGACGGCAAATCCATTGTCGATGTCTCAAATTTCAGTATTGATGAAGCTGTAGACTTTACAGAAGCGCTGCCAAAGAAGATGAGTGAGAAAGACATGAAGATCGCGCATCAGATTTTTAAAGAAATTGTCGCGCGCCTGAAATTTTTACTCGATGTGGGACTTAATTACCTGACTTTGGACAGAACTGCTGACACTTTGTCAGGCGGAGAAGCGCAACGTATCAGATTGGCTACACAAATTGGCTCAGGCCTGACTGGCGTTCTATATATTTTGGACGAACCATCTATTGGTCTTCATCAGCGAGACAACGCACGCTTGCTAAAAACTTTGAAAAATCTTCGCGATCTCGGAAACACAGTCATTGTCGTGGAGCACGACGAAGAAACTATCTGGGAATCTGATTGGGTGGTAGACATTGGGCCTGGTGCAGGCAAGCACGGTGGCGAAGTGGTGTCTGAAGGCACGCCAGCACAGGTGGCCAAAGACAAAAATTCCATGACTGGCAAATATTTGGCTGGCACGGAACTGGTCGCTGTACCTCAGACCCGCAAAAAAGGCAATGGCAAGACTCTGAAAGTCGTGGGCGCCACAGAACATAATCTCAAAAATGTAGATATTGAAATTCCTCTCGGCAAATTCGTCTGTCTGACCGGAGTTTCGGGTTCTGGTAAGTCCACTCTGCTCAATGAGATCTTGGCCAAAGCCTTGTCTGCATATTTTTATAATGCCAAAGAATCTCCAGGCGAGCACAAAAAAATTCTCGGCATTGAAAACATTGATAAAGTTATAAATATTGATCAATCACCGATTGGCCGCACTCCGCGGTCCAACCCAGCGACTTACACTGGTGTCTTTACATATATCCGTGACCTGTTTGCCGCTACCCCGGAGGCGCGCATGCGCGGGTACAAGGCTGGCCGGTTTAGCTTTAATGTCAAAGGCGGCAGATGTGAAGTTTGTGGCGGCGATGGTGTGATAAAAATCGAAATGCATTTTTTGCCAGACGTGTACGTGGCTTGTGAAGAATGTAAAGGCAAGCGCTATAACAAAGAAGCTCTCGATATCCACTACAAAGGCAAAAATATTTCTGAGGTTCTGGAGATGACAGTGGATGAAGCGCATGTTTTCTTCCGCGCCGTACCCCTCATTGCTCGCAAACTCGAAACACTTTCATTAGTTGGATTGGGTTATATGCACCTGGGTCAGCAGGCAACTACTCTCTCTGGCGGAGAAGCGCAGCGTATCAAGTTAGCAACTGAGCTTGCTCGTGCTTCCACTGGTCGCACACTCTATATTCTCGATGAACCAACAACTGGTTTGCATTTTGATGACGTAAAAAGATTGATGGGAGTTTTGTCGCGCTTGGTGGAGAAAGGAAACACAGTGCTAGTCATCGAACACAATCTCGATGTCATCAAGTCTGCGGACTGGGTAATTGACCTTGGGCCTGAAGGTGGCAACAAAGGCGGCGAAGTGGTGGCAGTAGGCACTCCTGAGGAAGTAGCAAAGGTGAAGAGATCTTATACTGGTCAATATTTGGCTAAGGTTTTAAAGTCATCAAAGATAAAAGCATAATTTTCTGTTGTCACTTTTTTGGCAGCAAAAAAGTGACAGAAAAAACTGGCGACACGGCAAAAATTATCCAGAATTCTTAGCTCGCTTGTTCTCACATGCGGTTCAGAAATTGCCTAATCGGCAATTTTTCACCGCCACTGCTCGCGTCGAATTCTGACAAAATTTTTGCAAGTGTCGCGAAGCTCGAAAACCATCTTTATTCAACATTGACAAATGAGCTCAATTTTGTCATTTTAATATGACCATTAACCGAACTTTGTGTTTGATTTAAGACCTCGGAAACCAAATCTAAAGTACTCAGACAAACTGGCGAAAACTTTGAAGCAGCCCGTAGTACCGGCTTTGAAAGAAGACGAAACAACAGAGGTTGTTCCAGTTGAGCGAGTCAACCAAACTCAGAAAATTGTTGCTGAGAGCAAATTTAAAACTGAATTAGAAAAAGGTGCAAGCCTTTCAATTGTCAATTTGGTTCAGAGCTTGATTGATCTGGCTTACAGTCTGCATGTTTCAGACATCCACATTGATCCAGAGCTGGATGCAGTGCGCACCAGGTTTCGTATCGATGGCGTGCTGCAGGATGCTTCCGTTCTTCCAAAAAATATTCATGCCGAAGTCATTAGTCGTATAAAAATTTTGGCAGGCTTGCGCACTGATGAGCATCAGGTCGCGCAGGATGGCAGATTTCATATTCAGCTGACTTCTGGCTCAGCTGATGTCCGCGTCTCGATTGCACCGACTTATTATGGTGAAAACGCTGTGTTGCGACTGCTTTCTGATTCAGCAGAAGAATTCACTTTAGAAAGTCTCGGATTTAGCATTCCGAATCAGACGAAGATCATCAATGCCATTCGCAAACCTTATGGCATGATTCTGGCCACAGGCCCGACAGGTAGTGGTAAGACCACGACTCTCTATACTTTGGTCAAGATGCTGAATACAAAAGAGACCTCCATCATCACGGTGGAAGATCCGATCGAGTATGCCATCTCTGGCATCAATCAGATAGGCGTGAATAACCGCACTGGTCTAACTTTTGCCAATGGCCTGCGCTCGATTTTGCGTCAGGATCCGAATATAATTATGGTAGGGGAAATTCGTGACGCGGAAACTGCGGGGATTGCGGTAAATACGGCGCTCACTGGCCACTTATTGCTCTCGACTTTGCATACTAACGATGCAGCCACGACTTTGCCCAGACTCCTGGACATGAAAATCGAACCATACTTGATTGCCTCTACTGTAAATGTGGCAATCGGCCAGCGACTAGTGCGCAAAATTTGCGAGCACTGCAAGCTACGCAAAAAATTGACCACCACTGAATCGCGAAGCTTTGCCGAAGTCCTGCCCATGAAAAAATTTCCAGCCAATGTCATGGTTTATCAGGGCCAAGGCTGCGAAGAATGTAATTTTTCCGGCTACAGAGGACGAATCGGCATTCACGAAGTGCTGGTGGTGGACAATCCGATTCGTGAAGCAGTGCTACGTAAAGCTTCTTCTGCAGAACTACGCGATATCGCGATTAGTTCTGGTATGACGACTATGGTCGAGGATGGCTTGGAAAAAGTTTTTAAGGGTGTGACTACGATTGCCGAAATTTTAAGAATGCTTCATGAATAGAATTACGCTGAAAGATCAGATAATTTTTGTTAAGCGCTTAGCTTTGATTGTCCGATCCGGAACCCCGCTCCTGCAAGGCTTGCAAATGCTCAACAGTCAAGCCGGCTCGAAAAAAATGGGCAAAATTTTGCCGCAAGTAATATATGATGTGGAGCATGGACAATATTTGGCAGTTGCGTTGGGCAGATTTAGAAAAATTTTCGGTGAATTTGCTATTAACATCATTGAAATCGGTGAAGTTTCAGGGACACTGCCGGAAAATCTGGATTATCTGGCAGAAGAACTCAAAAAGAAACAAACTTTGCGCCGCAAAGTCATCGGCGCTATGGTTTATCCGGTATTCATGGTCATTTCGACTTTTGGCGTCACGATTTTATTGACGATTTATTTGTTTCCGAAAATTTTACCAATTTTTAAGAGTGTGAATTTCAGTTTGCCCATTACTACACGTCTCCTGATTTTTATCAGCACCCTACTGATCAATCACGGCACGCTTTTTTTGATTCTGGCCATGCTTTTAGTCATCGTTTTTCTGCTGCTCATGAGAATTCCGCCTGTGAAATATTTGTATCAGAGAATTATGCTTTCTGTACCAGTGCTCGGTAACCTCGTTCAGACTTATAACCTGGCCAATATTTGTCGCACCCTCGGTCTGCTGCTAAAAAGTAATGTCGCGATCGTGCGCACGACCAAAATTACTTCACGCACGACCAATAATTTGGTTTATCAAACTCATTTGGGCGAGATAGCGGAGACACTTACTAAAGGCGGCCAGATTTCTGACTATATTCAAATGCATACACAGGTATTTCCGACGATTCTCACGCAAATGGTGACTATTGGTGAGCGCACAGGAAACCTCAGTCACACTTTTTTGTACCTGGCCGACATGTATGAAGCTGAAGTGGATGAAACCACGAAAAATTTGTCCACGATTTTAGAGCCTATACTTCTGGTCCTCATGGGACTTATGGTAGGCTTTGTGGCGATTTCTATAATTACACCGATTTATGGCCTCACGCAGAGACTACACCCGTAAAAATGCAAATGGATTCACATTAGTTGAAGTCCTGATTAGCATAGGAATTTTGGGTTTGATTGCCGGTCTCGGTCTTTTTATTAGTTTTGATGTGTATCGACATGGCACTTTCCACTCTGAACAAGGCGAGATTGTCAGCATTTTACAAAAAGCCAGAAGTCAGTCCATAAATAATATTGATCAAGTAAGACACGGGGTGCATTTTCAATCCAATCCTTTAACTTACATTTTATTTGAATGCCCGTCAGGCACTCCACAATGCTCAAGCTATACTGCAAGTAGTTCAGATGTCTCTGTGACTGCTTCCAATAACGTTTCTGTCACCAGTACTTTGCCCATGGATATAATTTTTTCGCAGCTAAGTGGGGATTGTATCAGCTGCGTGAGCGCGCAAACCCTAACTGTGAACAATGGGCCGAGCACCAACAGCATTACTATTAACAGCGAAGGGCGGATTGATGATTAGAAATTCTGAAGACGGTGTGGCGACACTAGAAATTTTGATTGCTATGACTATCATCATCTTGGCTGTGTCAGCCGTGATCGTCGTAGTGTTTAGTGGTCAGTCGTTTTCTGTTGACTCGCAAACTGATCAAGACGCACTCTATAAAAACCAAACTTTACTTGAGACCGCGCGAGCCAATGCTTCAAAATCAGTGAGTTTAGTTTCTAGTCAAACTATTTCTGATCCGTTTTATTCTGGCAATCTTTCTGCTTCGGATCTAAATGTGGACGTGAGCAAACTGGTGAGCACAGCGCTGAACTGGCATACAGATGTCAGGACCCAGGCCATGGCTTCGGAGACAATTGTGGTGGATCTGAAAGCGGCACTGGGCAGCAGTGGCTGTAGTAATACGGTATCATCTGGCTGGTCCAATCCTACAATTTTAAATCCTTCGCATACGATTGATATTGATCCGGATACATTGACGGGTATGACCTATGCTAACAATGTCGTTTATATTACCGGCAATCATTCTTCTGCGAGCAAGGACGATTTTTATACAGTAGATGCATCTGATCCAACTTGGCCGAAGCTATATCCGAACGGACATCTAAACACGGGTCCTGGATTGGCAGCGGTCGTGGTTGCTGGGCATTACGCTTATGTAGCGAATACGAGCACCACAGCCCAGCTGCAGGTGATAGACGTCACAGATCCAGCTAATCCAGTTTATCTGTCCAGTGCCAACAGACAAGTTGCCAGTACGCATTCGAGTGTGGGCAATTCTATTTATTATTACAAAAATACCGTGTATTTAGGGCTCACAGCCCATGGCTCAGAACCGCAGTTTGCGATTTTTGACGTAACGACTCCGACGAATCCCATAGCAAAAGGAACATATAACCAAATCGGTCATGATGTAAATTCGATCCGAGTTAAAGACGATTACGCTTATGTTGCCAGCCCAGCTAATGAGAATATGACAATTTTAAATATTAGCAATCCGAATAGTCCGACCAGGGTCGGTGGTTTTACTCCGACGGCGCTGCCAGACAGTAATGGTGTCGGTTCAAATTACGGCGAGAGTCTATTTGTGACTGGTAACACAGCGTACCTCGGCAGAACTTATGGCACGAATGAATTTTATGTACTCAATGTAAGTACTCCAGGAAATGTTTCGGTTTCCAATAGCGCTGACTTTGGAAGCGGGAATCAAACCAGTATTAACGGAGTTATCGTTAGATCGAATTTGGTATTTACTACTACCAATTCTGTGTTTCAAGTGCGTCAGCTATCGAATCTTAGTAGCGTATTTGGCTCTTTGACATTATCAAGCACTTCTCCTACAGGTGATTTTAATTGTAATGGTAATGTTCTGTATGTGGGAGTGCTCGGACCGAGTGGTACAAGCGGCCATGATGTCCTAAAAATTATCGGTCCAGGAGCAGGCCCATGATTGATCAAAGAAAACAACAAGGTTTTACATTACTAGAGACCGTGGTTTATCTCGGTTTGTTTGCCATAGTCATTGGCGGCGGTATGATTGCCACGTATGAGATCATTCAAAGTTCAGGCAAGGTGAGTAATCAGGCCATGGTATCAGAAGAGGCGAATTTTTTGCTGTCAAAAATTAATTGGGGGCTATCTGGCGCTACTGCCATTAGCATTCCATCTTCCACGACATTAGTAGCGACGAAAATCATCAATTCGATTTCCACGAATTTAACTTTTACTCTTTCTGGGAGCAATTTAACCCTGCAACGCGGCGCCAATACCGCTCAAATCCTAAATTCTAGTAATGTCACAGTGTCGAATTTAAATTTTACAAATATTCCAGCAAGTGGCGGCATTCCGCAAGGTGTTACTATGAGTCTCACGATAACTTCGCGAGGATCTGGTGGCGTAGTTAGCCGCGATTTTTCTACTACTAAATATTTACGTCAATGAAACAAGAAGGATTTGTCGCATTAATTTCTGCCATTGTGATTTCTGTCCTACTTTTAGCCATTACTTTTAGCGTGGGCTTTTCGTATTTCTTTGCGCGATTTAATGTCTTAGATTCTGAATCCAAACAGCGGAGTCTAGGCTTGGCAGAAGCGTGTCTGGACCAAGGCACTCTAGATCTAATAACTAACACTACTGTGACAAGCCCAGTCACAGTCGGCTCGGAGCAATGTACCATCGTCTCAGCTGTCTTGGCTAGCAACCAGAACACGGTTGTGGCTACAGCTGTAGTCAACCGCGCTTACACCACAGTAAAAATGGTTAGTAACGCGACCACTGCTGCGATTATTTCTTGGAAAGAATGTGAAAATACTAGTACTTGCTAAGCGTGTCCAAAGCTGCTATAAATATAATCACTAATTAATCAAGGATTTATGTTTAAAAACTTTAAGAAATCCCAAAACGGGTTCACCCTGATTGAAATCTTGGTGGTCATGGGGATCATTGCTGTTTTGGCTGCAATTGTCGTAATTGCTATCAACCCAGCTAGACAGTTTGCGCAAGCCAGAAACACGCAGCGATCCAGTGATATCAATACCATATTGAATGCCATCGGACAAAACGTAGCAGACAATAAAGGTACGCTAACTTGCGCGAGTATTGTGACTGCCATACCAGTTTCTCCAACTGCAGCAAACGATATTGGTACTGGAGGAGTCGCAGATGTAAACTTGAGCTGTCTTACGCCAACGTACATTGCTGGCGGAGTTCCTATGGATCCTTCAGGCGGAACCGCTGGAGACACTAAGTACACGATCCAGCAGGATACGGTAGCCAATGGTTCGAGATATATAGTATGTGCACCTAATTCGGCGGAAACTGCAATCGTTCCAACTCCAGCAGTCCTCTGTGTTACTCGTTAACCTGAATTCCCAAAACCGCCTTTACACAAGGGCGGTTTTTTGTTAAACTTACTATTATGAAAATTTCGAAAGCCCAAAACAACTGGCACCGTAACCAACTCTGCTTTGTAGAGGTTGGTTAGATTTGTATTGATTTATATTTTACCAACCCCTGCAAAGCAGGGGTTTTTTCTTTGGTGAAAAAAGGAGGAACGATGACGAGAGCGCCGCGAAGATTTGTCGTACTGGGCGAGAATGATTGGCGAGGCCAGCCATCAGTTGCATATGGAGTCGTCAGACGACTGGCTTACGAGCAGCGTCGAGCGTCGCATGGATCTACTTATATAAGAGTATTTTTGTTTGACGTTGGTCGCAGAGGTGATCCTTGGGGAGGGCTAGGGCTTGAGGTCAATGGTCAGGTATATCGATTTGGCGCAGGAGTAAATCGTTGGCCTGAATATCACAATGGATACGGCGAGCTGACAGAAGTAGGAAAGATGGCTTTAGCTAGTGGAGTCCCGGGATTTCTCAAAATGGGTTGCGACTGGCGATGGGTGCAGGATGAGCTTGATCTTACGCACCTGTTTACCCAAGGTCAAATAAATCAAGTCGCACTGAACTATGCTGATTTGATGAATGAACTTCTACCGACTCCACGTTTTCAGGCCTGGATTTGGTCTAAGCGACTGGGCACAGAGCTTCTGCCGGGTCACTACAACTGCACGACTTTCATTCTAGATCAGTTCCGGAAAGTGGGTAGACCGTTGTCGCAACAGAAAACTCCGCTACCGGCATTTGATGCCCTTCTTCAGTTGAGTAAGGACCAGGATCAGGACTTACACGCTTTACTCGCAAAGCAAGAGTCTGAGTTAATGGCCTCGCTATTAGTTTTCGATCCTTACTTAGACTGGGGATTGATTGCCAAGTTCCAATTAGCCTTACCCCGCAACCTAAGTTTGTCGAGTTTGGTTTAGACTCAGGACCAAGATACAAAATCTTGGTCCTTTTTATAGCCTTGACACAACAAGGAATATAGTATATCATGCTAGCACGTTAGCATAAGGCCCTTAAAACCCCAGTAAACCCTATGGAATCGAGTAAATGGCAAAATCAGGATACGACCAAGCTGTTTGAGGCTGTTTTAAAGCTTCGGACAGTGGACGAGTGCGAGGATTTATTTCGCGATCTGCTGACCTTGGCTGAGATTCGGGAGATGAGCATGAGGTTTAAAGTAGCTCGGATGCTGGATAAAGGAAACAAGTCATATCTTACTATTGCGAAAGAAGCCAAAATTACTACTGCGACCATTACCCGTATCGCTCATTGGTTTAGGCACGGGATGGGAGGGTATAAGTTAGTTATCGATCGTTTAAAAAATTAATTATTTTGATTTATATTACCATGCTAGCATGTTATAACAGACAATTAGTGAATCATACCAGCCCCTCACTTGGAGAGGTTGGTTAGGTATGCTTTTGAATTAAAAGTCTTCCTCATCAGCCCCTGCAAGCAAGCAGGGGTTTTTCGTTGAAGGAGGAGAGCATGTTCCAAATGCATGATGGGGGGACAGACGTTGATCCGAAAAAGTACCGAAAGGAAGAATACAGAAATCCGAAGAAACCGGTAAAAGAATGGCCGGACCATTGGACCCAAGAACAAGAGGATTTTGCTTGGTCTCCTTGTGACTGGGATTCTGATCCTGACGATGGCGAACCAAATGCGCATTAGGAGGAGGGAGAATGAAAGCGATTGGGTTACCTGAAGGCGGTGGACATGGCAAGGTCCGTGGAAATTTCGTTGTTTATCACAACATCGAAGGCCTAATCGAAGATCTGTTGCCGGTTTATCTGAAGGATATTTTTCGAAAGAAATATCCAAAACCAAACTGGCGCGGGTTTCAAGAAGCCGAAAAACGTCGAATCAATCAGAAGGCCAAGGAAATAATCTCAGGTCTTGTCTCCATCAGTTGGCCGTTTAACCATTGGAGCACTGGTGAGCGACAGTTGCCTGACATAAAAATTCAACTGCCGGGCAAAGGCCTAGCTTCCTTGGAGCGATCCATTCGCATGGCCGTTCGACAAACTCGACGCCGAGAATGGCAGGAAGAAAGTGCAAGATATCGGCGTTGGGCCAAAGATTTACCTGGTGAGCTACGGCGCATTAGAAAGGAGTACCAAGCGGAATTGTCAGCAATCCGCAAAGAAGGTCAAGTGAAGTTGTCAATCCAGGTTCCGTACGTAGGTCCTGCAACTCATTCAGATTGGTACAGTCGACACTAGGAGGTAGCGATGATTCGAAAGATTCAGATTGGTGTCATGGGAAGCGCAGCAGATTTGGGTTACACCGAAGCTGTGGCCAAGCTCGCTGAAGAAATCGGCAGGGAAGTGGCGCTGGCGGGTTGCACGCTAGTGTTCGGTGCTGAGAAAGACTGCGACTCACTCTCCACAGCGGCTGGCCGTGGTGCGCGTTCCGCCGGAGGTCTGACAGTTGGCATCACTTACGGCAAGGGTTTGGCAGTGTTCGATGATGCTGATATCATCATTGCCACTGGACTCGAGCGCGGCGGTGGCCGGGAATTCGTGTTGGCTCTTTCGTGCGATGCGATCATCGCCATCAGCGGTGGCAGTGGCACTCTCACCGAAATGGTGATCGCGTATCAAGCCAACATCCCGGTCATCGGCATCTACGGCTGCGGCGGCTGGAGTCAGAAGATGTTCGGGGAGGCGTTTGATACCCGCCGACCACATCTAGCAATTCGGGGTGCTACCAAAGCGAGGCAAGCGGTGGAGTTGGCATTGGCTGCAATTCAAGCAGCAGTAAAGATTTAGATTCATTGAGATCAGGAGAGCGCGAGCTCTTCTGATCTTTTCGTTTGCCTTGACAATGATATTTAAAAGTAATCCAAGAAGAGTATCATAAAAGTATACAGATCAGCCAAAACAATCTAGGGTCCGGCTGAGTAAGTCACCCTAGTGGCAGATAGATAGGGAGGGAGTGTCTAAATTCGTTTTCAGAAGGAGGGATAGCGTGAGACAGTTGTTTGAAAATGTCGCGTCTCGTCCAGCACACGTGGGGCCGAGGAAAGCCTGGATCATCTCGGTCACCACTGTCATCTACGCAGCGATCGGCGGAGCATTGCTCATCGCTCCGTTGTGGGCGACGAATGTTCTACCCGCCGTCGACAAGGTGCTCGAGTGGGAGGCCCCGCCGAAGCCTCCGGTGCCGGTCAAGATCAAACGACCGGACAGGCCGAAGAAGGACCCGAAGTCGGGTGGAACCACGTCGAACGATCCGGAGCCACGAGTGCCGACGAAGCCTCCGGACGACATCAAACCAGAGCCGCCCGGACCACGACCTGGCCCTCCCGGACCCGGACCGGATCCCTGTCCTGGGTGTCTGGAAGTCGATGTACCGAGAGGACCGATACCCGAGCCACCACCGCCACCCAAGCCACCGGATCCGCCGAAGCCGGAACCGCCGACGCGGCTACCGCCCAGTGTTAGGCAGCCGGTGAAGATCGCCGATGTACTGCCAATCTATCCGGATGGAGCGAAGAATGCGCGTGTGCAGGGCGTGGTCATTCTCGAAGCCGTGATCAGCTCGGACGGCAGGGTACAGGATGTCAAAGTCCTGCGTTCGATCCCGCTGCTCGACAGGGCTGCGATGGATGCAGTTCGGCAGTGGCGGTACACGCCCACACTCCTCAACGGCGTACCAGTGTCAGTGATCATCACGGTCACGCTCAACTTTACCCTGCAGTAGTAAGCAGGGGTCTGCCCGAGGCTCGCTCGCATCTGTGCGACGAGCCCCGGAATTTTTTGCACAAAAAAACTGGCCTGTCTGGCCAGCTTTTGAGATTATTGTTTGATATGAAGAGCTTCTTTGATTTGATGCACGTCTTTTTCGAGTTTACCCACACGCTCAGTGACATCGAGTTTTTCGATGAGGAAATCCTGTTGTGCCTGAAAACCGTCATTGACAATTCGGGCCAATTCATCAACAGCATTTCTAATATCATCTTTAGTGGACAAAGCCTCTAAATCTTGCTTTGTTGCAAAGGGCTTTAGAGCTTTATCTAAGTATTCTTTAGTTAATTCTGACATGTGTTTGCTTTCTTGCCGCCATTACTAGTGGTCATATTATTCTAAAACCGCAGAAAAAGTTTGTCAAAGGTAAAAAGAAAAGCCGCACCCTGCTGAAAGACAGCAAGGGTGCGGCGTTTTCGCGCGGGGTGCGGTTGGCACCGTCGTTATTCGGAGTGGCCGTGATTCGGCTCGGGCGAGGGTTTCACGCCCGGAGCGTTAACGCGGTGCTTCTCGCCGCGAATGTTCACGGGATCGAGTTCGAGCAGGCTCACCTGCATTCCGTCGACCTTGATCTTGTCATCCAGCGCGAGGACAACGAACAGCTGGCATTCCTGATCGCTATAGAGATACGTTTCGATCAGCTCGCGGTAGATATCACGGACGGCGCCCAGGGCTCGCTTGAAGTCCTGTCCCGAGCGGCTGTCGTTGACGGAAACCTTACTGAGCGTCACTTCGACGCCCCAGGCCCCGGCCCTGTCAGAAGTCGGGATACTGAGATCCGTCATCTGGACATAGTGAGTTGCCGGTCCATAGGAAGCACGATCGACGTGCAGATGCGGAACCGCGACTCCCTCGCGGAATGCGTCTGCGACGTACGAGCTGTCGAGAGCCACGAGGAAATCCTCGGGCATGCTGGCCGTTGCAACCGCCTTCAGTTTCACGATAGCCTCCTTCACAAATGACGCGCGCCTTGTTCAGGCGGCTGCCTAAGATCCAGACACGGTTCGTCGTGCTGGTAGGACAGTCAATTATAGCTAAATCGGGGTCAGGGGTCAAGGGTAGCTTGAGCCACCTCTCTGTCTCCGCCGAAGGCGGAGACATCTCTCCTGGAAGGAGAGAAATAATCGGAAAGTTACTATTGGCACTTGACAGAGGGGAGTGCTAATAGTAATATTGAATATACGGTTAGCACTCAAAGGCTAAGAGTGCCAGTTTTACCCCTCATCTGCCCTTCGGGCATCTTCTCCCGCAAGGGGAGAAGAAATAAAGAATATGGACATTAGACAACAGAAAATTTTAGCGGCAATAGTTAAAGAATACTCAGAATCTGCCAATCCTGTAGGATCGAAAGAACTCGTAGATAAATACCACTTCTCTGAGTCCTCAGCTACGATCAGAAATGAGATGGCGAGTCTGGAGAAAGCAGGGTTTATCATGCAGCCGCACAAATCAGCAGGAAGAGTACCGACTGATAAAGGTTATCGGTACTTTGTAAATGAGCTGATGCGGAGATTTGAATTGTCAGAAAAAGAGCGCCGAGCGCTGAGGGGCGAGTTGATGAAATTGCAGTCTGCCCATGAGCAGCTAGGCAAATCTATCTCAGGTTTGCTTGCTCAAGTGTCTGGCCAAGCTGCGTTTGCACTGCTTCCCAATCAATCTTCTGCTACCGGGCTTTCTCATATTATCGGTGACCCAGAGTTTAGTGATCCGAAAACTATGAAGCAAGTGGCGCAGGTTCTGGAAAATATTGATAAGTTAGGGCTGAGGGGCGAGGGTAGAGGAGTGAGCGCGGAAGCTATTATTGGCGCTGAGTCCAAGCTCCCTGTGCCGAAGAATTTAAGTTTAGTTGTCTCAAATGTGAAGATGAAAGATGGCAAGAAAGGTGTCATCGGCATCATCGGCCCGAAACGCATGAGCTATGCGAAGAACATGTCTTTGATTAGCTATTTAGCGAAATTGATTTCCGGGACTGCGATGTTGTTTTTGATAATTAAGGTTTAGGATTCCTCCCCTAGAATAGGGGAGGTTAGGAGGGGTAGATTCCAGGATCTACCACCCCCAGCCCCTCCTATTCTAGGAAGGGAGAAACTACAACATGCCAGACGAAATGACCTCCCCCAGCCCCTCCTTAAAAGGAGGGGAGGAACTCACAAACGAAGAACTGCTCAATAACTGGAAGCGAACAGCGGCGGATTTTGAAAATTTTAAAAAGCGCCGAGAGAGCGAGACGAAAGAATTGATTGATTATGCCAAAGAAATGACTATGCTGCGTCTCATGCCCAGCTTACAGAGCCTTGAGCAAGTGCTGAAGTATGCACCTGACGATGAAAAGTATAAAGACTGGATCGCGGGACTCAAGGCGACTGTCATGCAGCTTGAGAAAACCATGGAAGAGCTGGGCGTGGTGAAGATTCGGACCGTGGGCGAGCAGTTTGACCCCACTCATCACGAAGCAGTCGAAGAAAAAGAAGGCGAAAGCGGAAAAATTTTATCCGAAGTGCAGCCAGGATTTAAGTTAAATAATAAAGTAATTATCCCGGCCAAGGTGATTGTCGGAAAATAAAACGGACCACGAGACTGTCTGACAGACAACCTCATGGTCCCAGGATCCGGCGCAGCCAAGAGCGCTTGCGAGGTTTCTAGTTACGCCACGACTCGATGGAGTTGATCTCTTCCTGCGATTTGCCGAAGTAGCGAATGTGCTCCCAGAGTAATAGCAAGTAGAGCAGAGCACCAAGGAAATAGAGGCCGAAGTCCGGCTTGCGAATCTTCATCAGCTCCTCCGCATTGTTGATTGAACCAAGTTTACACTCATAACTTGATTGAGTCAATAATAAAGACCCGGTCATTCGACCGGGCAGGAAGGAATATTTATGCCAAAAATTATAGGAATTGACTTGGGTACATCAAACTCAGCCGCTTCAGTGATGGAAGCAGGTAAGCCTGTGATCATCCCTTCAGCAGAAGGCCAGACCATGGCTGGAAAAGCTTTTCCATCTTATGTCGCCTTCACGAAAGATAACCAGCTTCTAGTAGGCGAGCCAGCTCGTCGCCAGGCTGTGACCAATCCTGATGGCACATCGTTTGAATTCAAACGCAAAATGGGTCAGAATTTTAAATATAAACTTGGCGGCAAAGAATATGCGCCAGAGCAGCTCTCTGCTTTCTTACTTCAGAAAATTAAAAAAGACGCGGAAGCATATCTCGGCGAGCCAGTGAGCAAGGCTGTGATCACTGTGCCTGCGTATTTCGACGATTCGCAGAGACAAGCTACCAAGAATGCCGGCGAGATTGCAGGCCTGGAAGTCGTGCGTGTGATCAATGAGCCCACTGCAGCGGCATTTGCCTATGGACTTGATAAATCTGGCAAGGATCAGAAGATTTTGGTATTCGACTTGGGTGGTGGCACGCTGGATGTGACGATCATGGACTTCGGCGAGCATGAAGGTCAGGCAACTTTTGAAGTTCTCTCGACTTCAGGGGACACGCAGCTTGGCGGAAAGGACATGGACCAGGCTTTGATTGATTTTGTGGTCTCGGAATTTAAGCGCGAGACTGGCCTGGATCTCACTAATGACAAAATGGCCATGAATCGAGTACGTGAAGCAGTCGAGAAAGCGAAGATCGAGCTTTCTACCACTCTGGAAACTGATTTGAACCTGCCGTTTATCTCAGCTGATGCTGGTGGACCGAAACATTTGAATCTGAAACTCACTCGAGCCAAACTCGAGGAACTCGTAAAGCCGATTGTGGCGCGCATGAAGCATCCAGTAGAGCAGGCTCTGACTGATGCCAAGCTCACACCATCTGATATTGCCAAGATAATTTTGATCGGCGGTCCAACTCGCATGCCAGTGGTTCAGAAATTTGTGGAAGACTACATCGGCAAGCAGGTAGAGCGCGGCATTGACCCTATGGAAGCAGTGGCTAAGGGCGCTGCGGTGCAGGCTGGTGTTCTCTCCGGTGATGTCCAAGGCAAAGAAATTCTTTTGCTGGATGTCACGCCTCTGACTTTGGGCCTGGAAACCTTGGGCGGTGTTGCTACACCATTGATTGAGCGCAACACCACGATCCCAACTTCCAAGTCGCAGACTTTTTCTACTGCTGCTGACAACCAAACCTCAGTTGAAATCAATGTGGTCCAAGGCGAACGGCCATTTGTCCATGACAACAAGTCACTTGGCAGATTCCACCTGGATGGAATTCCACCAGCTCCTCGCGGCGTGCCGCAAGTCGAAGTAACATTTGATATAGATGCGAACGGAATCCTCAAAGTTACAGCGAAAGACAAAGCCACAGGCAAATCTCAGAACATCACCATCACTGGATCCAGCAATTTGTCCAAAGAAGAAGTGGAGCGCATGAAAAAAGAAGCTGAAGCGCACGCAGAAGAGGATCGAAAGAACAAAGAAGTCGTCGAGACTCGTAACCAAGCAGATACTTTGATTTCTGTGTCTGAAAAAACCCTGAAAGATGCAGGTGATAAAGTCGCGGAGGCTGATCGCAAAGATGTGGAAGTGAAAATCCAGGCTTTGAAAGATGTAAAAGATAAACCAGAGCTGGATGCCATCAAAAAGGCGATGGATGAGCTCTCAGCTGCGATCCAGAAAGTGGGTGCTGCTATGTATCAAAGTCAGGGTTCAGGGGACAGGGGGCAGGGGGCAGATGCAAGCCCTAAACAAGAAGGGCCAGTGGATGCTGAAGTAGTTGACGAGAAAAAATAATTAATCGGCTACGAAGTACGAAATGGGTACGAAAATACGAAAGGTTATCTCTGTTCGTACTTTCGTAAAGATTCGTAATTTCGTAGATAAATCCCATGGATAACGAAAAGCAGAATATCAATATTAAGGTCACGGATGAGGTGCTCAAAGGCGCTTACTCAAATCTCGTCTTTGCCTCACATACCAAAGAAGAATTTATCCTCGACTTTGTCAGTGTCTTCGGCCCACAGGGCGTAGAAGTGGCGAAAATCATCACCAGTCCCGGGCATTTCAAGCGAATTGTCGCGGCCATGCAGGACAACCTCAAGCGCTATGAGGAACAATTTGGTAAAATAGAGGTACAGGCACCAGGTAATCAATCTCAAAACACTTCCGAATCTTCGAAATTCGGGTTCTAAACCAAAATAAATGGATTCACAATTACTGAAAAGAGTAATGTTGGCATTTTTAGCAGTAGCATGCTTTGCCTTTGCCTGGCAGACGCTTGCTACTGCTTTAAACCATTATTCAGACTTGTCAGTTTGGATCGCACCAGTGGTGCTGGCTTCACTAGGAAGTGTGTTTCTCTCGCTTCTGGCCATCGTGGGCAGTAGTAAATGGTTTTTCGTCAGCACGAATCTCGCGGTACTACTCTGTTATGTCGCACTCATGCCTAAAAATTTATATGTAGTAGCTGGGGGCGCTATGTTTTTCTGTCTAAGCTTTCTGTTTGAGCAGCGCGTGAAGTCTGACGAAAAAAGTCGCGCAGATTTTTCGCTTCACAGAGTCCTGCGCAGTAGTGTTTATGTGATTCTTTACGCTTTACTGCTTATGATTGGCTTTAATATCTACGCTAGAGCAGCTATTAGTCTTGAAAAAGATCCTAAGCACTTCTATGATCGAGTCGGATACTATGCCTCCATCGAACTCGAGCATGTGCCGAGCAACCTAGTCGGACTAAATCCGAAAGATCCGCTGATCAAGGACGCTGTCGCAGGCTTGGTCTCTGAAACTTTACAGAAACAAGCCTCGAATTATCAGAAATTTTTACCAGTAGCGTTTGCACTACTAGCAGTAGCATTGCTTCGGACGATTGGAATCATATTTATCTGGCTGACCATGCTATTTGCTCAGATAATTTTTCGATTTTTATTATTCATCAAATTTTTCCGCATCGAACCTGTGCAGGTTGAGGTCCGTAAGCTCCAGATTTAACTATGGCAAATGATTATTATCAAACTTTAGGCGTGTCGAAAACTGCCAATGCTGACGAGATCAAGCGGGCGTATCGGAAATTGGCGCACGAGCATCATCCGGATAAAAACAAAGGCGATGAAGCTAAGTTTAAAGAGATAAACGAAGCGTATCAGGTGCTGTCCAATCCAGATAAGCGCTCGCAGTATGATCGGTTTGGTGCAGCAGGTTTTTCCGCCGGAGGCGGACCAGCCTCTGGCTGGAATCCGCAGGATTTTGCAGGTTTTAATGTTGATTTCGAAGACGCGTTCGATATTTTTTCTGACATGTTTGGCGGAGGCGGTCGAAGAACAAGACGCGAGAGAGGCGTGGACCTCGAAATGGAACTCAATCTTACTTTTGATGAAGCAGTTTTTGGTGTCGAGAAAGAATTGACTCTGGAAAAAACTGATGCTTGCGAGCACTGCAAAGGATCAGGCGCAGAAGTCGGCAGCAAAATTTCCACTTGCCCGAAATGTCATGGCCAGGGACAAATCCGAGTTACTCGCAGGACTATCCTAGGACAGATGCAAACAGTCACGACCTGTGATAAGTGCGATGGATCCGGAAAAGTTCCAGAAAAAGCTTGTCCGGTCTGTAATGGAAGCGGGCAGAAGAGACGAGTCAAGACTTTGACAGTAAAAATTCCAGCTGGAGTGGAAAATGGCCAGCGTATTAGGATTGCAAACGAAGGCGAAGTGGGCTACAAAGGTTCAAATTTTGGCGATTTGTATTTGCGCTTGCATGTCTCTGGCAAAAAAGGCTTTAAGCGTGAGGGTGCCGATATTTATTCTGAAAGCGGCATCAGTTTTTACCAGGCTGCACTGGGGACTACTATTGATGTGCAGACGGTTGACGGCATTATCAAGATGAAAGTCCCAGCAGGCACGCAATCAGAGAAAGTTTTCCGCCTGAAAGGCAAAGGAGCTCCAGTTCTGAATAGTTCTGGTCGAGGAGACCATTTTGTCACAGTTCACGTCATCACACCCACGAAACTTACCAAGAAAGAAAAAGATTTATTTAAAAAACTCGCTGACGAATCCGGCGAGTCAGTAGAAGTCGACGAAGGCTTCTGGAGTAGATTTACATCGTGAGCAAATATATAAAAGGAGTGCTAGGTCTTTATTTGATTTTGTTGCCAATTCTTTTTATTTATGATCGGCAAGTTTTTCGCTTTGGATTTTTAGGGACAGACACCAAAGCTTTTTTATTTTCGCAGTTACAATTTTGGTTTTTTATTTAGGTTTGAAATTTTTTCGAATCCAAAATTCGATCAATCTAAATATTAAAATTATAATTTACGCAATTTTTATTGCGATTGCTGAGGAAGCGATATTCCGAGGAGCGATTCAAGGATATTTACAGACCGAAATGAATATAGTCAGCGCTATCCTGCTTTCAGCCTTAATTTTTGGACTGGCGCATTTATTTAATGGGGCCAAAGGTTTAACTATTCAAAAATGGAACTGGCGACTCGTGGGTTTAACTTTTTTGGCAGGTATCCCTTTAGGATTGCTATTTGCATTCACTCAGAGTTTACTGTTACCCGCAATATTACATACGATTTTTATCGTTGGAATAAAAAATTTTTCGAGTATATAAAAAAATCGGCTGGTCTTGGAATTTGCAGTCTTCCAAAACCAGCGGACAATCAGCTGTGCCGCAGCCGATTAGTGAGTCCCAGGCGACTTCGTTTTCGGTATTCGACCGCCGAGTTCGAGAATGTGTCCCGCTTGTTCAGTGGTCAATCCGAGGACTGAAGGTTTGAGCTGCTCTGTGGTCAGCCATTTGTATAGATTTTGAAATGCGTAAGAGAACCTTGCGAGGAGCGTCACGTCATCATTGTTGGTGCTTTTTTCTTCTTGAAGCCAGGCTTGGTAGGTTTCTGGACCCTTTTTGGCTGCTTCGACCAGCCTGATTTCTTTGAGCTCTTCGTCGTCCGCGATATTCCATTCTCTCTTCAAGTCAACCTGAAGCTCTTTTTTCAGTTCTTCGATCCTATAGGACAGGTCGCTGTTGCTTTGGGTCCACAGAGGAATCGGATTGTCGTAGCTGAATGCTTCTCGAGGCTCAAACGTGCAGTGAACGAAGTCCTCATACCTGTCGGCGTATCTCATCCTGATCGTCAACTTTTCGAGTAGAGTTCCACCGTTTTTTTTCCGAAGCCCATTCAGTTCTTGAGCCGTGGTTTTGAGACTTTCGAACAGGGTCTTGTCTTCGTTCGTTTTTTGTACGAGCACGGACGTCGCGGCATAGCGATCGAAGTACGAACAGATGCTCTCGCTGAGCGGTTCGGTTCGGACATTCTGTAGAAAGATTGCCAGCCGCGCGATCATCTGCTCACGTTCTTTGTCTTTTCCCTGCGCCGAGGTTGGCACGGCAGCGAACCCGACGAACAACAGAACCAGCGCGATCAGTCCGATCAGTCGTTTCGTCATGTCATCCTCCCTTCGGATGTGCAGGAGTTATAGCATGAAGACGATGCTTTGGTCAATAAAAATCGGCTGGTCTTGGAATTTGCAGTCTTCCAAAACCAGCCGTTGCTGCCTGCTTCTATGAGCTGGGTTTTCTGAATCCTGGCGCGGGCATGCTGTGACATTCCATGATTCGCTCAAGTTCCTGCGGTTTCAATGACCAGATCGATGGCGAAACTTGAAAGCGATGATCAGTCATCAGATACCAGATCCAGAATGATTCTTTGCAACCTTTTTCGCCTGACTTCCACTGGTTGCGCACGTTCTGAATGTCTTTTATAGACTGCTGGTACAGGTGATCGT
This sequence comes from uncultured Candidatus Saccharibacteria bacterium, assembly GCA_964405805.1. Classification (GTDB taxonomy): domain Bacteria; phylum Patescibacteriota; class Doudnabacteria; order UBA920; family O2-02-FULL-48-8; genus CAYOPE01. The sequence continues at coordinate 24,195 of CAYOPE010000001.1, forward strand.
TCACTTCTTCGATTGACGGAATGTCTTTTGACGAGTAGCTAAGAGCGCTTTCTTTTATCAGGCGATTGAGTAGCAGCGCTACCTCGTACACATTGTCTGTGTACAAGGAAAGATCTTCCACGGTTCCTGGTGAAAGTGGCGTTTGAAATCTGCACGTGATCGGGAGGCCATATCCGTACAGTTCGCGTGGTAGTTTTTTGGCCAATTCACTAGCGGCTGTGCGCTTTGCCAATTCTGCACCGAGATCAGAAACTCCCACGCTTTTCTGCAATTCCTGGTTGAGATTGAGACGGTCGAACAGAACCTCGGCTGCTCGCCATCGTTCGTAATAGCTGCAGAATTCGTTGGTTAGGGGTTGCAGTTCCAGGTTCGCGACGATGTTTTTGAGATACGCCACTTGATCGAACTTCTCTCCGTTACAGCATTGCGCCGAGGTTGGCACGGCAGCGAACCCGACGAACAACAGAACCAGCGCGATCAGTCCGATCAGTCGTTTCGTCATGTCATCCTCCCTTCGGATGTGCAGGAGTTATAGCATGAAGACGATACTTTGGTCAAAATTTAATTATAAGCTATAATTGTGGAGGGCGCCCCTCCACATATGCAATATCGAGATTATAAACAATTTTTTGAAGGCGGAGTTTATCATATTTATAGTCGCGGCCATAACAAAATGGCAGTTTTTCGAGATACTGAAGACTATAAATTTTTCCTGCAGCGCCTAGCGGAAATATTAAGCCTTAAGCCTTCTAAAAGCAGATGGCTGAGACCTTTGCCTAAGGGTTCGTTTACGATTTTATGCTATTGCCTGATGCCGAACCATTTCCATTTTATAATTCAGCAAGAAACCAAGCTTCCGGTTTCTAAAATAATAGGGAAGTTGTTGACTAGCTACGGGATTTATTTTAATAAAAAGTACCAGCAAGTCGGAACAATATTTCAGGATAGATTTATGTCTAAAGAAATTAATAATGATGAGTATTTAGTTCCTTTATCTGCATACATTCATAAGAATCACGCTAAATTTCTTTCTTGGAGATTTTCCAGTTTGGATGACTATATTAAAGGCGACAAAGAACTAATCGTTGACTCGACTTTGATACTAAGTATGTTCAACAAAGATCGTCATCGATATTATAAATACATAAAAAGTTATAATAAAACTAAGGAAGATTTGATTACGGATTTAAAATTCGACGAATAAACGATGTGGAGGGCGCCCCTCCACATAAAAAATCGGCTGGTCTTGGAATTTGCAGTCTTCCAAAACCAGCCGTGGTCAGCCAGAAATTTGAGCGTCCTACGTTCGGATTCGTTCGAGCTTTCGCTGCCCTCGCCTGAGAGGTTGATCAAGATTGCTCAAGAGGTGGGTGGGCAGTTCGACAGGCTTGCCGCCGTTTTTGAATACAAGCCTGCCGTCTCGCCACTCCAATTCTTTCCCTGGGTGGCGCATCTGAGCCCAACGCACCGCGAAGTTGCGGTCTCTCATTCAGTCCTCCATGGCAGGCATCGCATCCAGGCAGCCTGTGGAATTTCGACCCGAACATCCGGGTGTTCTTCGAGGAAGAGCTTCAGGCTTTCGGGAAGAAGCCCTCCTCGCAGGCGCTCGCCAATGGCTGCGGGTGTGACGTCGCGCAGCAGAATTCCGATCATGGCTTCGAGGCCATGGATTCGCCGCACGTCACAGTCGCACTTTTCGTCGTGACATTTGTGCGTGATGCTTGTCGCCATTTCACCTCGGATCGCAGACACCACGGCCAGATCGCTTGCAGTGTAGAACATCGCTCCGTTCCTCCTTTGTACCAAAAAAGCCGCCTTCTTTCGAAGGCGGCTTAAGATTGGCAAATAAAGTTATCTATGCCAAAAAGTCACCTTCGGCTGAAGGCTTCTTGGCTTTCTTGCTTTGTGACAGAATTAAATTCATAGATAACGTAAAGATATGTTAGAGGAATTGGTAAGGATTGTCAAACACAGAGTGGGTGGAAACGTCACGCGAACGTGGCGTCTCCACCCGTATCTGCTCTGCATTACTCAGGTGACCGATACGGGAAGTGTGTTTTGTGCGTCCAGTTGCTGCCCATGGTCTTTTTGTAGAGCAACACGCCTGTGCCCCACTCAGTGACGAAGACGTCGCTTCGGTACTGCTTACCATCGAAGCAGCCGATCTCCCAGGTCAGCGGCGGGTAGAGTTCGCCGCCGCCGATCGGTCGATCCTCGCGACTGCTGTCCACGCACACCACGCGGATCCCATGTTCCTTGAACACGATCTCGTTCGGCGCTGCCAACACCCAGAGAAGGAAACCAATGAGCGCCACGAGCATTGCTTTCTTCAGAATTTCCATCGCGCACCTCGCAGAAGAGTTGTAAACTACAGAGCATCTGTTTCCGAGCAATTTCGCCAGGAATTTGGCAAGTTTGCTACAGACGCAGATAACTATAGTTGATTCTAAATTATCTACTTTCTGGGACTTTTGTCAAATGCCGAGATCTTGAAAAAAATCCCAAAATCTGTATAATACCTAGGCCCTTATGAGGGTGCGTAGCTCAGTGGTAGAGCACCTGCCTTTTAAGCAGAGGGTCGCGCGTTCGATCCGCGCCGCACCCACCAAGAATCATGAATGACGAATCATATTTTTTACGACGAATAATTCAGCCAGGACTTCTGGGGCTCATGGACGGCTCAGTCTCAACCCTTGCCCCATTGTTTGCTGCTGCCTTTGCCACGCGAAACCCGCATGTGGCTTTTTTGATCGGCACATCTGCTGCCACTGGCGCTGCTATTTCTATGGCCTTTGCCGAAGGCTTGTCTGACAGTGGGGAGCTCACAGGGCGAGGACAACCAGTCATGCGTGGCTCGATCACGGGCCTGATGACTTTTTTTGGTGGCATTCTTCACACATTACCATTTTTACTTCGCGATTTGCATGAGGCATTGTATCTTGCATATTTTATAGTTGGCATTGAGCTGATCTGCATTGCATTTATCCGATACCGATACATGAAAATGAATTTTTGGTGGTCCATGGTGCAGGTGGTGGTCGGCGGGGTACTAGTTTTTCTGGCAGGTTTCTTGATCGGGAGTAGCTAATGCTGGAAAGACTTCAAAAATACATTTCCCAGGCAGGGATAGCCTCGCGCAGACACGCTGAGGAGCTGATTGTGGCTGGAAAAGTTAAGGTTAATGGCCAAGTTGTAAAGCAACTTGGGACCAAAGTTGATCCTGCGAAAGATCAGGTAGAAGTTGAAGGCAAAAAAATTCGTTTGCAGAAGCTGGTTTACCTTATGATGAACAAGCCGAAGCGGACTATGACTACCAGGCACGATCCGCGGGCGCGAAAAACCGTGTTTGAATTGCTGCCACCGAACCTCCGAAACGTGGTCTGGCCAGTGGGCCGACTCGACTTTGATACCGAAGGACTTTTGCTGTTTACAAACGACGGTGATCTGACACAGATGTTGACTCATCCGTCCAATGAACACGAAAAAGAATACGAAGTTGAGCTAGACAAAGAATTATCTCCTGGGCGAATTGAGAAGATCGAAACCGGCATGATGATTGATGGCAAAAAAACTGCGCCGAGTACCATTCGTACGAATGGTACTACAGTGTATATCACGATTCATGAGGGCATGAATCGGCAGGTCAGGAAAATGTTTGGCAGCCTCGGCTACTCGGTTCGAAACCTCAGGCGCATCCGAATTGGCAAATTAAAACTGAATGATTTACAATTAGGGCAGTACAAAATTATTGACAGAAAGGATATAATTTAATGCCAGAAGGTGAATTTCATGAACGAAGAGAAGATACATACGATTTGGAATCGGCCAAGCAACACCTGCTCGATATGTATGCGAGACTGGCACCGTTTATAAAGATGGATGAGGAGAAAAACAAAGAGGCTAGGATGGTGATAAAGGATTTAGAGAAAGTCACAAGCACTCTGGACATTAAGGCAAGATTTGAAAAGATGAAAACACTGCTTCCAGAACTTGAGCAAAGACAAATGTCCGAAGAAGATCTAAAAGTTCTTGAGGATAATTTAGCAACTCTAGACCGTCTGAGAAAAAAAGCTTCCGGGAAGTAACTTGTAATGCGGAAACAAACAACACAAGAAAAAAAACAGATAGTAATACTCGGTGGCGGGTTCGCTGGCGTGCGAGCGGCTTTAGATTTGGATGATTACCTGCATGATGATGAAAATTACGAAATCATTCTCATCGATCGGAAAGATTATCAGTGCTATCACGCTGGCCTCTACGAAGCAGCTACCACAGAGCATACTTTAGTAGCTGCGCGCAAAGTCAAACGGACTGTGGCCATTCCTTTTAGCGATATTTTTCCTCACACGAAAGTGAAAGTCTATAAAGCATATATTGAGCGGATCGATACAGTCAGTGGTAAGGTCGTGACTGATTCAAAAATTATACCTTATGATTACCTGGTCGTAGCTATGGGTAGCATGGCGGATTTTTATGATATTCCGAATCTCGACAAGTATGGCTATACCCTGAAAAATTTGGAAGATGCGATCATGATTCGTAATCGGATCGAGGATTTGGTCATGAAAAATGATCAAGGGCAAATAATTATCGGCGGCGGCGGGTTTGCTGGAGTAGAATTCGCTTCAGAACTTCATAATTTGCTCAAGCATGAATGCCGAGATCATCAGAAAGACCCGAGCAAGTTTAAAATATTGATTGTCGAAGGTGGCACGAATTTTCTTCCCGGCCTTTCTGAGAAAGTTTCAGGCATGGTAGCAAGCAGAATGGCAGAGATGGGAGTGGAATCCAAGTTTAGCAGCCTGATCACTGAAGTAGGGAGTGATTTTGTCATGTTGAACATGAAAGATCGGATGCCTGCTGATCTACTGATCTGGACCGGGGGAGTCAGGTCGTGCGTCCTGCCAGTCGACTGTGCGCTCGAGCATGATAAAAAAGACCGGACCCTGACTTTGCCATCACTAAACCTGGGTCATTGCACAAATATTTTTATTATCGGCGACAATCTCTGCATGGTGGATCCAATGACGAAAAAAATGGTGCCGCAAACTGCCCAGGAAGCAGTTCACCAGGGCAAACTAGCGGCGAAAAATATTTATCGCATGATAAAAAACAAAACTCTACTGCCGTATCATCCGACTAGCTTGCGTTATGTCATTCCTGTGGGCGGCAAATTTGCCATCATGTATAGCCCGAACCTGATCATTTCTGGCTTCTGGGGCTGGGTGATTCGTAAGGCTGCTGACCTGCGGTATTTCATGTCAGTTCTACCGATCTGGAAAGCTCTGGGCTACTGGCTGTTTGAAAATAATATTTTTATGAAAAATGATTAAATAATTATGATATTTTCTCATTCAGTATTACCAATTTTAATTCTTTGGTTCGGAGTAGTGGTTTGGCATTTGATCAGATATCATACTTTCAAGTTCCATAAATTTAGATTTTCTGTAGGCAATCATTACTTAATGATGTCCAGTTTTGTCATAGGTTTACTACTTTATGCTTATGACATTCATTCGGTTAAGCCCATCATTATGTTTTTTGGATTTGCTTTGGCTGGAATCTCTGGTGTTATTTACGAAGAGTTGTTTGGTAAACATTTCTTACGAAGACGAGATCGAAAAGTCCACTGGTCTTGGTTTATTACGAGTTTTATCGGTTTAGTAATTTTAATTACCTGGTTTTTTTATTCCCGAGTGGGTATTAATTCTATTTATGCCACTTCCATAGCATTTGTATGTATCGCAATATGTATAATTTTTATACGAAGAGATTTAATTTGGGATTCTCTACTAAGCGGAATATTAGTAGCATGTGTTATGTTATTAAGCTATCTAATTTTTTTAACGATTTTTCCTGAAGCGATAAAAAGATGGTGGTTTTTAAACAATATCAGTGGCATTTTGTTTTTAGGCATACCAATTGAGGAATTACTTTGGGCATTTTCCTGGGGACTCGTAGGCGGTCCAATCTACGAATTTATGGTGGGATTAAAATTTAAGAAGAGATAAACCGGCCTTTTTTGTTTTGTCCAAATTTGATAGAATGAGTCACTATGAACCGAGGTTTCTGGGATAAACTAAAAAAACCGATAATGGCTCTCGCGCCCATGGCGGATGTGACGGATGCGGTTTTCAGGCAGATAATCGCCAAGTACGGCAAGCCTGCCCGCCATGCCTCGGACGAGGCTCATCAACAAGGTGTGGCAGGCGGGCCTGACGTATTTTTTACAGAATTCGTGTCCACGGACGGGCTTATGTCAGAAGGACGCAAGCGATTGCTGGTGGATTTTTGGTATGGCGAAAACGAGCATCCGATAGTGGCGCAGATTTTCGGATCCGTACCAGAAAAATTTGAGCAAGTAGCGAAGATGATCGTGGAGCTGGGGTTTGACGGCGTGGATATAAACATGGGCTGCCCAGTAAAAAAAGTGCTCAATCAGAATTCCTGCTCAGCCCTGATCCGAACGCCGAAGCTGGCGCAAGAAATCGTGGAAGCGACCAAGCGCGGTGCTGGCAATCTGCCAGTATCCATAAAAACCCGAATTGGATTTAACAAAATTGACATTGAGAACTGGATCCCAACGCTTCTTCAGACGAAGCCAGCGGCACTGACTGTGCATTTGCGCACTGTGAAAGAAATGTCTTTGGTCCCAGCTCACTGGGAGCTCATGCCGAGGATTGTGGAGCTTGTAAATCAGCAGGCTCCGGAAGATCGCCCTCTGATTCTGGGCAATGGAGATGTGAAGACGGTGACAGAAGCCGAAGAAAAATGCGCGCAGACAGGTGCGGACGGGGTGATGATAGGGCGAGGGATCTTTGGCAACCCGTGGCTTTTCTCCTCCCCTAGAATAGGGGAGGTTGGGAGGGGTAGAACCTATACTCCGTCAGTATCCGAAAAACTTCGAGTCATGATTGAGCACACGAAACTGTTTGAAGAGAAATTTAAAGGCTTAAAAAATTTTGACATCATGAAAAAGCACTACAAAGCCTATGTCAACGGCTTTGATGGCGCGAAGGAACTGCGCACGAAATTGATGGAAGCGAAAACGGCTGCTGAAGTAGAAAGTTTAGTTCAAGAATTTCTAGTTGCCACCTCTCTGCCGCTGCGCGGCATCTCTCCTGGGAGGAGAGAATAATCTGAAAGTGACTATCGCAATGCTGAACTCGTTTCAGCATCTCAAATAAGATCCTGAAACCCGCCTGACCGGACGGGCAGGTAAATTCAGGATTGCTGGTTATGTGAGACCTCCTCTTAATCTCCTCCTTAAAAGGAGGAGAGATAACTGCAGTTAAAAACCCCTCCCTGCCTGCCGGCAGGCAGGCTTTCAAGGAGGGGCAGGGGAGGTCTCTATGCCGCTTGGTCTAGGGGAGAATCTTCAAGCTGGGATTGGAGTTTTTCGTATTCTAGATGTAGCTCTGCCAAATCTGCGCCGGTATTTTTTTCGCCTGCTTCAATACGAGAAATTTGCTGATGAAGCTCTTGCATTCTACTTTTTATTTGTTCGCGGTTGTAACCAATTTCAGGTGTAGCCATGTTGTTTAGATTAATTATGTTTATTATATTCTTAAACTTTAGCTTCAGCAACCTCTCGCTCGTAGTCGCATTCTTTGTTACTGCACTTCAGTGTGCCGTTTTTGGTTTCCATGAGTAGGTCGCCGGACTTTGGGCACTTCTCACCAGTAGGCTTGCCATTCATGAGGAATTTACATTTCGGATACTTGGAACAAGAATAGAAAATGCCACGCTTGGATCGGCGTTCTACGAGTTCTCCTTCGCCGCAGGAAGGACAGGTAACTCCAGTTCCTTTTTGAATTTTTTTGATATTTTTACATTCTGGGTAACCGGAGCATCCGAGGAAAGATCCGAAACGTCCGAATTTGACCACCATGGGTCGGCCGCAGACATCGCAGATCTCGCCAGAGTTTTCGTCAATGATTTTCTGTTCTTCTGGCATGGGCCGAGTGTATTTGCACTCTGGATAATTGCTGCAAGCGATGAATTTACCAAATCTACCGAATTTGATTTGCAACTGATGTCCTGAGAGCGGACATTTTTCGTCGAGAACTTCGACATGCTTTTCTACTTCTTTTTCTTTGGTCTTGAGATTGTCATGGAATGGGCCATAAAATTCGCGGATAACTGGTACCCACTTTTTATCGCCATTAGCAATTTCATCTAGCTGCTCTTCCATGCCTGCTGTAAATTGCAAATCCACAACTTTTGGGAAATGTTCGACTAAAATGTCATTGACGATAAAACCCATTTCAGTGGGATGGAATTTTTTATCAATTTTATTTACATAATCGCGTTCTTGAATCGTGGTAATGGTTGGCGCGTAAGTAGAAGGACGACCGATACCATGTTCTTCCAGAGCTTTAATAAGTGAAGCATCAGTGTAGCGAGCTGGTGGCTGAGTGAAATGCTGCTTAGGAATAGTTTTGACGATTTTTGGCTTATCGCCTTTGGCTAATTCTGGCAGGAGTCCTTCCTCTTCAGCTTCTTCTTCATCAGTTCCTTCCAGATAAACTTTCATAAAGCCATCGAATTTGATGACTTGGCCTGTGGCGCGGAAAATATACTTTTTTGTTTGCCCTGGAATCTCGATGTCTACGCTTGTGGCATCAAAAACTGCTTCAGGCATTTGTGTGGCGATCGTGCGTTTCCAGATCAATTCATAAAGTCGCATCTGATTTTTGTCCAAATGCTCCTTCACGCTCTCTGGGTCGCGAGTCAGATCAGTTGGGCGCACAGCTTCGTGCGCTTCCTGCGCGTTTTTCTGCTTGGATGAGTATTTGCGAGGCTGGTCTAGTAAATATTCCTTACCATATTTTTCTAAAATCGCATCTTTGGCAGATCCCAGCGCTTGCTCCGAAAGATTAACTGAGTCCGTACGCATGTAAGTGATAAGCCCTGTTGACTCGCCATCACCCAGCTCCACGCCTTCGTAGAGCTGCTGGGCATACATCATGGTTTGCTTGGCAGAGAAGCCCAGTTTGCGTGCTGCTTCCTGCTGCAGAGTCGAGGTTGTGAAGGGAGCAGCTGGTGATCGGCGAACTTCTTTTTTCGTAACTTCTGTGACTTCTGCAGGTCTGTTGGCGACGTCAGCAACGATTTTTTTTGCAGCTTCTTCGGTTTTGATAGCAAGCTTATCAACTGTTTTGCCATCAATTTTCGCCAGTCTGCCTAGGAAGTTTGAATCTTTATGAAAAGTAGTTTCAATGCTCCAGTATTCCTGGGGTTTGAATTTCTGAATTTCTCGCTCGCGTTCGACGATTAGTCGCACTGCCACTGATTGTACCCGACCAGCAGACAAGCCGCGTTTGACTTTTTTCCATAAGAAAGGCGAGAGCTCGTAGCCGACAAGTCTATCGAGCACGCGGCGGGCTTGCTGCGCATCTACCAAATTGAGATCAAGCTCGCGCGGGTTTTCCAGAGCCTCTTGAATTGCAGTTTTCGTAATTTCGTGAAAAGCAATGCGTTTGAGTTCCTTTTTTTTCAAATCCAAAGCAGAGATCAGGTGCCAGGCAATAGCCTCACCTTCGCGGTCCTCATCAGTTGCCAGAATTATCTCTGGTGCTTCTTTGGCAAGCTTCTTCAGTTCTGCCACTCGTTTCTTTGACTTCGGCGGTACTACATATGTCGGCTCGAAATCATGCTCAATATCTATGCCCATCTTGCTTGTCGGCAGGTCGCGGAGATGACCGAAAGAAGCCTCGACTTTATACTTTCCATCGAGGAAGCGTGAGATAGTTTTGGCTTTAGTTGGAGACTCTACTATGACTAAAGATTTCGTCATAGTCCTAATTGTGATTGAAAATAATTGGATCTGTCAAGCCCATCTTCTTTAAAATCGCTGAAGTTTCATCAGGATTGGCCCATCGCGGGCAGCAGTAATCCTCAATGATCACAGGCTTAAGCTCAATTTTTTGGATTTGATCTTTGTGATAACTTATTGAAAGCGTTAAACCCTCTTTTGTTTCCTGACTAAACATTTGGTCAAAGACAAAGTTACCGAGACTATAAAAAATCCATTTGCCTTGGTACTGCTCTACCGTCTGGATCCAGTGCGGATGCTCGCCGATGACCAGATCTGCCCCAGCATCGATAGCGGTATGGGCAAATTTGATTTGCGCCTCAGTGGGCTTGCGAGTGTACTCAATGCCAGCGTGCATATTGACTATCACGATATTTGCGCCATGACTTTTTAGCCCCAAAATATCTTGTTTCAGCTTTGATAGATCATTAAAGTTGCAAACTTCTGGGCTAGAACTTTTGCCACCATCATTGAGCGCTGTATAAGAGTAGGCGAGGAAACCGAATTTAGTATTATTTTTTGTGACGATTTGTCCATCATGACAGTCTGAGCCTGTGCCGATCGGCACAATGTTATTTTGGGCAAGTAAGTTTAGTGTAAAATCAATGCCTTTTTGGCCTTGGTCAAAAGCGTGATTGTTGGCAGTTGATAAAACATCCAGTCCGGCAAAGGTGAGACCTTGCACGGACTTAGGATCGGCATTGAAAACCAGGCTCCCGTCTACGAAGTGATGACCAGTATCATTAAATGGTGATTCGAGATTGGCAAAAGCAATGTCTGCGTTTTTAATAAAATCAGCAACTTTTTGAAACGGCAAAGTAAAGTCATTTGCTTCTGTCATTTTCCGGTCCACATTTCGAGAAAGCATGATGTCACCAGCGAAAAACAAGGTTGTAGGTTTGAGGTTTGAGATGTGAGTAGTAGCGTGCCGATTCATCGGCTCACTGAGCTTGGATGGCATAAGAAAAAAGACACAAGCAGCAGCTGCAAGTAAAATAATTAAGACAAAAGTAATTCTAGCGGACTTTGACATAAATCCCTGCGCCTAAATTTTTCACGCGACCTTTCATCTCAAGCATGGTCAGACTTGCATTCACAGTCTGCGCTGGCATGGAGACATTTTTAATCAGATCGTTAATGTGAATGCCGTCGCGATTGAGGTGAACTAAGATTTTTTCTTCTTCAGAAGTGGCCTCAGTGACTATTACCTGCTCAGTTTGAGCGGAATCAATATTTAATTCTTCTAGAATATCAAAAGCCGAATTGACTAGCTTAGCGCCTTTTTTGATGAGTTGATTGGTCCCTCTTGAGACTTCAGAAAAAATTGAACCTGGCACTGCAAACACTTCCCGATTTTGTTCGAGCGCAAAGTTTGCAGTAATCAGCGCTCCTGATTCAGCATCTGCTTCGATGACCAGAGTGCCAAGCGAGAGCCCTGAGATGATCCGGTTGCGGATCGGGAAGTTTTGCTTGATAGTACCAAAGCCCAGAGGGTATTCAGAGACCAGGCAGCCAGCTTCAATAATTTTTTGGGCAAGACTGTAGTTGGTGCGAGGAGAGATGCTGGCGTTGTCCAGGTCTGAAGCCAGGACTGCGATGGGCACTCCGTCATTTTCTACAGCAGAATTTAGTGCCACAGCATCTACTCCAAATGCAAGACCTGAAAAAATTGCCAAATTGCTATCCACTAGGCCGGTCACAATCTCTTCTGTGGCCTGTTTTCCGTAATTCGTCATCTTGCGAGTGCCGACCACTCCAATGCCGAGTTTGTTAAGGGCCTTTTTGTCTCCTCTTATATATAATAGTGGGGGAGCAGCATGGATTTCTTTCAGTAGTTTGGGATATGTGCTTTCAGAAAAGAGGATTGTCTCGATCTGGCGCCGCGCCAGCTCGGCAAAAGATTGCTCTGGCTTGATTTTCGGTTTATTTGCTATAATTTGGTTAATAGTTTTTGCAGCTAGTCCGGCATCTATGTATTGGCCATCACGGCCGATCCAAGCCTGATAAAAGCTGCCGAAATGATTAAACAGTTTCTGCATGCTCATAGCGCCGATCTCTGGAATGAGGTTGAAAGCGTTAGCAAAAATTTTATCTTCTAGGTTCATATGTGTGAGGCCTGCCTCTACCTGTCGGTAGACAGGTGCCGGCAGGCAGGTTGACATGGGGAGGTTTTTTTGTTAGAATTCAGAGTTCTTTACCAAATCATAGCATGTTTAGTGTTCTTGATCCTACCTGCAAGCGGCGAAAGTAGACAGCATCCCTCCTATTGTCTGCAAGTAACCACAAGTTGAGGCTGAAACGGTTTTCCGTTTTTGGTCTAGCGCTTCGTAGGTAGGGTTAAGATCGTTAAGAATTTTGCGGAGGAAACTTTTTTACCCATGGAGGTGGGTATGGCCAAGGACGGCCCGTCGATTGGAAAAATGGCAGCATCGGCTCTGTGTCTCGCCATCTTCGTTTCTGCGACTGTGCGCGTCGTGGACAACCCGGCGATCAAGGAAGTGGTTTTTCACTCGGTGAAGCTGGCTCTGATCGGAGTCGGCCTGCTGAGCACTCTTGCCACTTGTTTTGTGGCCGTGGTGCTGGGTTGGCACTGGAACTCTGAAAGGAATTAGGAAATGGCAGAAAACCAATCCGACCTCAAGGTCGGTTCGCGGATAGATCCTGAAGTTGGAAGCTCCGGAGGTACCGGAGCGCAGCATCGCGGACAACTAAATACGGAGTCGTCGGAATGATCACAAGAGGTCCTCGTCTCGTGAAGAGAAGCGAAGAGTCATCGCATCCTGCCGCGGCCCAGCAATCCATGCTCGCCGCACCCAACCCCGTTGAACCCCCGCAAGCCCTAACCCCGAAGACAGCGCAGGAAGCGAGAGTCGCTTTCGCGCAGCTGTTCAAATAGAGGTGAACCATGATTGGAACACACTCTATTCGGGAAATCCCCAGACTCAAGCCGTTGGCTTCGGATTCTCCAATCCGGCTCCTCGAGAGCGACAAGCGGCTTACGATAAAGGAAGTCGACCATCTGATCGGCATTCTGCGGACAATGTCCGAGGCCGAGCTGCGACAAGTCCTACTCGTGTGTGAGCAGCGACTGGCCGCGGTGACTGGCACGAAGTTCCAGTCATAGGCGGATCATGGCAATCAGAGAAGAGAAACGGAGATCGGATGGTTCGCTTCGCTCATCGATCGGTAGGCATAGAGCGAAGAGGCTGACCAATCTTCGAAAAACAGGCAACCGCGTTCCGGAGAAGAAGCCGCCATGGCTCGAGCGGCCGTACCAAACACCAGCCTTCGAGCCGCCTCGGCAGATCCTCCGTACAGACGACTGAAGACCACCTCCCACCCGCCCCGCACCCAGCCGGGGCAAGTACCGTCGAGACCGACGCACCTGCGTCAATCGACTGGTAGGCCGCAAGGCCACAAGAATTTGAAAAGACCCAGCGTTCGTATGCACGACGTTGGGTCTTTCTCATTTATAAATGCTTATCCGTTGAACTTTGACTGCGCAATGTCTAGTCCTTCAGTTTGGAGGATTTCGATAGCGGCTTTGGTTTTTTCGAGAACTTCTTTGACGATTTGTTCTTCGTCTGAAGAAAATTTTTGTAATACATAAGCATCGCCAGGCATTTGTCCACGCGTTTGAGGATTGTCGATCCCAAGTCTGATGCGGATGAAATCTTGAGTGCCTAATTCATCAATTACTGATTGCACCCCGTTGTGGCCTGCGCCTGAAGCACTTTTTTGAATCCGGATAGCTGCAAGTGGCAGATCCAACTCATCATGAACTACCACTAGCTCTGCGTCTGGATAAAATTTCAGAATTTCTTTCACAGCCTCACCTGATTTGTTCATAAAAGTTTGTGGTCTGGCTAAAATCACATCATCAAGCTTGATAAATTCACAATTATATTTGTTTTCCCACTTTTCGCCATTGGCCAGCAAGTCTAAACAGCGAAAACCCAGATTGTGTCTGGTGTTTTCGTATTGTTTTCCGGGATTACCAAGGCCTACTATGAGCATCATACTTTTCTAGCATATTTAATTTGTATGGGCGTGCCTTCAAAACCAAATTTGAGGCGGAATTGTTTTTCAAACCACTTTTTCCATGCCTCAGCGATGGCGGCTGGAAAATTTACGGTCATTTTAAAAGTCGGAGGGTTAGTCGCAATTTGTTTTAGGTTATAAATTTTTGGAGCTCTTTGGTCCTCAATCTTACCAGGCATGTGCTCAGTGATAATTTTTTCCAAAAATTGATCAAGGTCATCCTGGTCAGCTTGTTTTTGTGCCGCTTGCGCGGCACCCTGAGCAAATTTTAGCAGTAAATCCAGACCTTGAGAAGTCTTTGCTGAAGTAAACAGCACTGGCACAAACCACATTTGAGGCAGATAGTCGGGCAGGACATCGAGTAAGCGATCTTGATCGTCTTTTTTGACCTGATCGATTTTGTTTAGAAGTATAACCACTGCTTTACCAGCTTCGAGGATAGCTCTGGCAATGGTTTGATCCTGCACTGTGATCTCAGAAGTGGCATCAAGTACAAACAGGGCTACATCAGTTTGACTAATTGTCCTAATCGACTGGAAAGCAGCTGCGGCTTCCACATCGCTGTCCTGATCCCATTTCTTTTTGATACCAGCGGTATCGAGTAAAATAAATTTTTGTCCATTTGACTCGAAAGGAACCTCAACTGTTGATCTCGTGGTTCCGGCTTTGTCATGCACCAGGAGCCGTTCTTGTTTGAGCAGAGCATTGATCAGGGATGATTTGCCCACATTTGGTTTACCGACAAAGGCAATTTTAAGCCCTTGTTCGTTAGGTTTGAGGTTTGAGGTTTGAGGTTTGAGCCGCTTGACCACTTCGTCCAGGATGTCGCCAATGCCTGAGCCGTTGATGGAAGACATGAGATAAGGCTTGCCAAGGCCCAGTTTTTGGTATGCTTCACCAGCACTCAGTGTTTTGGCATTGCGCGTATCAATTTTATTTACTCCCAAAACCACTGGTTTGCCACTTTGCGAAAGTTGGGAAGCGATCTGCAGATCTTTGGAACTCGGTATAGTCTGACCATCAACGAGTAATAGGATGAGATCTGCTTCTTCTTTGGCGATCGCCGTTTGCTTCTGAACATTTTTCTCTAGTTCTGAGTCAGGACGATGGACAATTCCTGCTGTGTCGATGAGATAGAATGATAAATCGTTCCAAGCAGTCAGCCCATACGCTCGATCTCTGGTTGTGCCGGCTTCCGGATATGTTAAAGCAGTCCTTCTTTCTAGGACTTTGTTAAAAAAAGTCGATTTGCCAGAATTGGGAAGCCCGATGATGGCGACGAGTGGAATTTTCATAATGCGTCTTTACCAAGTATGATTACAAAGTCAGCAAAGGAGCCAGAGTACGGCACGTCTGAGACAGTGAAGTTATAATGAGACTTTAAATAATCCAAAGTTTTAGGTTTGGTGCCGTGAGAATTGTCATAAAGAATCGTTTGGCTATAGGGCACTTTGCCTTTGAAGCTCGTGAAATTCACAGTCAGACCAAGCTCTGAAAGTTTACTGAAAGTCGTGGCAGCCAGTCCGGTTTTGCTCGTGGAATTCTGTGCTTCGATGTCTGCATTTTCTTTTTTCAGTTTCGCCAGCTCAGGGGCCTTTACTAGAAATTCGTGGATATCGGTCAAGGTTTTTCCTTCACAAGGCTCAACTACATACATGCGTGTAGGTTCTTCTGATAAAGCAGGTTCTGCGACTTTAGTGGCAGTCGTGGCATGAGTTTGTAGATCGACTAAGCCTGCACAAATCAGATCATCTTGCGGCTCTAGCGAAAAAGAATAGATATTGTCACTACTGATCTGTTTGGCCAAATCAGCAAGCCTTTTGAGTTCATAAGGCTCAAGATTGGTTCGGAAATTTTCCGTAAAATCTTTGAGAAGATTATTAATCGTGGAAAGGCCGGTAAGATTTAGTTGTAGGATCTTGTTTTTCATAGCTACCAAGATTTTTTTCTGGCGCTCTGAGCGAGCAAAGTCTGATCCTTCGTTGTTTTCTTCAGAATGCCTGCTACGAGCAAAGATCAGAGCGGTCTTTCCGTCCATGTGCTGCGGGCCTTTCACAAATGTCACAGGCGCGAGATAACCAGTTGTATCATATGGATAGTCATTAGGGAAGGTCGCATCAGTAAAACTTCTATCTACTGTCACATCCACACCGCCTAGATCGTTTACTGCTTGGACGAATCCTCTAAAGTCAATCACGGCATAATATGGAATCCGTAAGCCAGTAATTTTTTCTGCTACATCAATCGCTGCATCTCCTGCAGTATTCGGATCATCGCGGAAGGCATAAGCGTAGGCAGCGTTAACTTTGTTGTACCCGTATTTGGGTAGCTCCAAGGCAAAGTCTCTTGGGATTGAAATTAATGTTACTTCATTTGATTTAGTATCAATACTTGCGACAATCATAGTGTCGGTGAGATGCTCACCCTGATGACCCGCCCCACCGATACCAAGCAGTAGAACATTGACAGTGCCCTGAGATTCACCCACTAATTCTTTATCTGAACTTAAAAACAAGCTGCTTACACGAGTGAAGATATTTCCATTTTTACCAGTGAAAATTTTGTTGGTTCTACCGATCATGTTTAAAACGAACCAGGCGCCCATGCCAAGAACTAATAAAACTAGAGTTACTAGAATAACTTTTTTTTCGCATAGCCTACTAATTATACGTTTTTTAGCCCTTGTTTTCAATCCCGGATATCTGTTAAGCTAGTAAAGCACTTAAAAGGGCGGTTAGCTCAGCGGTAGAGCATTGCATTCACATTGCAGGGGCCACAGGTTCGAATCCTGTACCGCCCACCAGGGAAATTTCTATGATTGAACCAGAAAATCAAGATCGAAGTAATAATGTTTTTGGAGGCTTTGCCTCAGGATTGCTTTTGCTTTGGGATTTTTTGAAAATTGTGATAATTGCCCTAGTTATCATCGTCCCGATTCGGTACTTTGTATTCCAGCCTTTCATCGTTTCTGGCTCTTCCATGGAACCCAATTTTCAAAACGGCCAATACCTGATTATCGATGAATTAACTTATAATTTTAAACAGCCGCAACGAGGACAGGTTGTGGTCATGCATTATCCACGTAACCCGAAAGAATTTTTTATCAAACGAATCGTCGGTTTACCTGGTGAGAAAATTCAGATTGATAATGGCAAGGTTACAATTTATAACGATGAACATCCCCAAGGTGTTATCATTAGCGAGCCTTACCTACCAAATCAAGGTTTGACTTTTCCGCAAGATACTTCAGTAGTGGGAGGAAATAAAATTTTGACTTTGGGATCGGACGAGTATTTTATGTTAGGCGACAACAGGCTTGCTTCTTCTGACTCCCGGACCTGGGGTGTTCTGGCGCGAAAGTATATGGTTGGAAGAGTTTGGCTAAGAGTTCTGCCAATTAGTGAATTTGGAGTGTTTAATCATTTACCAGCTTATAGCTTTTAGTATTAATAACGAAAAAAATTAGGTGCGCAGGTTGAATCCAGGGTTATATCAAGCAGTCCTCAACCGAGCACGAATTTTTTTCGAGAGGAGTAATAAGTCGACCATAGCGTATTTTGCAAAGCAAAATTGCGAAGGTTCGACCAATTACGACAATGGGGCGGCCAAGAAAACTCACACCCACAATTGAAAAGGCGCCACCGAAATTAGCCGGAGCCAATGATTTACTACCAGAGCACCATCTGTCCTGGGAAGTGTTTTTAGAAAAATTGACTCATACCGCTCATAATTTCGGTTACAGCAAAATCGAAACTCCGATTTTCGAGGACGCTCGACTGTTTAGCTTCTGGTCACAGGGAAAAGACCAGCTTTTGACCACGCAAGATGCGAAGGGCGGTGCGATTGCGGCCAAGCCAACCAATATTTTTAGCTTGGTGCGTGCTTATCTCGAGTATCATTTTCCAGAGCGAGAAAAAGTCAGTAAGTGGTATTATCATTCGCCAGTCAACTGGGTCAGTCCCACGCACGAAATCAAACAAACTGAAGAGTATGGTTTTCAAGTTTTCGGCGCTTTTGCCCCGATCGCTGATGCTCAGATGATCAATTTGTTGCAACGTTTATTTTCTGATCTGGGGCTGAAAAATTTGTCTTTAGAAATAAACAACATTGGCTGCATCGAGTGTCAGCCAGCTTATGCTGAGCAGCTGAAAAATTATTTTAAAGACAAAAAATACGATTTGTGTGAAAATTGTTTGGATTATCTAGAAAACAATCAGCCGCTTCAAATTTTGGCATGCACGAATTTATCTTGTCATACGGTAGCCTCAGAAGCTCCAACTTTGATTGATTTTTTGTGTGAAAATTGTCGTAAACATTTCATTGGAGTTTTGGAAGGTTTAGATGAATTGGGTCTTGTGTACAATTTGAATCCGAAAGTGATCGGTAAACCGTGGTCTCGAAAAACTGTTTTCGAAATCCGATTTCGTGGCGAAACTGGCGATGCGGTGCTAGGCAGTGGCGGCCATGCGGACGATCTGATTCAAAGTTTGGGAGGACTACCGACTACAGCGCTAGGATTTTCTGGCACGATAGACATGATCATGTCTTCTTTCGAGCTGGCTAATGTCAAATTTAGTACCAAGCAGCAAGTCGATGTGTTTTTGGTCCCCCTAGGTGACCTAGCTGCGAAAAAAACTCTCAGATTGTTTACTGAGCTTTGGAATCAGAACATCATGGCTTCAGAATTTTCAGGACCGGGATCGATAAAAACTCAGCTGAAGCTAGCTGAATCGAACAAAGTTAGTATTGCTTTGATCATTGGACAAAAAGAAGCACGGGAAGGTACTGTCATCCTCCGTGATGTCCGCTCAGGCATGCAGGAGCTGTTTACTTACGAGCGAATCATTGAGGAAGTGAAGAAGCGGCTTGGCAAATAGTCCAAAATGTGTTATATATAGTGTGAAAGAGAGGTGAGTTTTTTGGTAGAAGTGAAAAGAAAAGAGAATGAATCGTTTGAATCCCTGCTTCGGCGCTTTAATCGCAAGATTCAGCAAAGCGGTGTTTTGGTTCGTGCTCGCAAGATCAGATTTTTCGTGCCGAGCAAGTCTCGAAATCTACTTCGTGAAGATGCGGCTCGTAGAGCTGTCAATCGCGAGAAGCGTGAAGAATTGAAAAAACTCGGCAAGCTGCCGACCAAAACCACATTCAGGCGACGCTAGGTCGCTCGGATGACTGCAAAAAATGACGGTCTAAAATTTACTAGGCATAAATTTTAGACCTAAGTCATCGGCCTCGTTGCGGCGAAGCAACTTCGGCCTCTGAATTCATTTTTATGCAGCATCCTCGCTTAAGAAAAAAATTGTATGCTTTTAGAACAAATTGATCAAGATCTCACGGCTGCTTTGAAAGCCAAAAATGAAGTTGTAGTCACATCGCTTCGCAATTTGAAGGCTGCGATAAAAAATTTGGAGTTGGAGAAAAATAAACCACTTACTGACGAAGATGTCTCAGGCGTGATGGCGAAGAAAGTTAAGCAGCACAAAGATTCGATCGAGAGTTTCAAAGCAGGCAATAGGCCTGACTTGGTAGCCATAGAAGAAGCACAAATGCAAGTACTTGTCGCTTACCTGCCGAAACAAATGGGTGAAGCTGAACTCACGGCGATTGTGAAAGAAGTTATCGCAAGTCTCAGCGCCCAAGCATCTGATTTCGGCAAAGTCATGAAAGAAGTAGTAGGTAAGGTCAAAGGCCGCGCAGACGGCAATATGATTTCTAAAATCGTCAAAGAAAATTTAAAATAAACCCCCACACCAAAGGGGAATGAATATTTGAAATATGTTTAAAAATAAAAAAATTAATATGCTCCCACGAATAAAGTTAGAGCATTTGGTGTGGGGGTAAACATGGCGCGCGAACAAATATTTGTGGGCCTCGATATCGGATCATCCATGATCCGAGTGGTGGTCGGAAAGCAAGAATCAGAGCTAGGCACACCTAGTATTATTGGCGTTGGCGAAGCCACCTCTGCTGGCATTCGTAGAGGCGTGATTGTCGACATTGACGAAGCCGTATCCTCGATCTCAGAAGCGCTAGAAAAAGCCGAACGCATGACTGGACTGACTATCGACCATGCTGTGGTCTCTGTCGGAGGTGCGCAAATCACGTCCCAGGAAAGCCACGGCGTGATTGCTGTGGCTCGGGCTGATGGGGAGATTACCGAAAACGATGTTGTGAGAGTCGTCGACGCTTCGCAAGCCATTTCCATTCCAGCAAATAGAGAAATTCTCCATGTCATCCCGAAAAATTTCACAGTGGATGGTCAGACTGGAATCAAAGATCCAGTGGGCATGTCAGGAATTCGCCTGGAAGTCGACAGCCAGATCATTCAGGCCTCAGTGCCATTTATAAAAAACCTGACCAAGTGCATCATGCAGGCAGGACTTGAGATTGATGACTTGGTTTTATCACCTCTTGCCGCTGCTCAAGCAGTTTTGAGTAAAAAGCAAAAAGAATTAGGCGTGGGATTAGTTGATCTCGGCGGCGGGACCACTGGTCTGATCGTTTTTGAAGAAGGCGATCTGGTTTCTTCCACGATTTTGCCAGTAGGCAGCATGCATATCACGAATGATTTAGCTATCGGCCTTCGCACTTCTGTGGATGCTGCGGAAAAAATCAAGCTCCAGTACGGCCAGGCCGAGATGCGGGAAGTGAAAAAAGATTTGGATGTGGATTTGGCCAAAATCGACAGGCAAGAAGAAGGAAAGGTGTCAGTTAAGCACATCGCTGAGATCATTGAGGCGCGTTTGGAAGAGACTTTTGAGCTTGTAAATAAAGAATTGAAGAAAATCAACAAAGACGGCCAGCTGCCAGCTGGAATTGTCTTGACAGGTGGTGGCGCAAAACTTCCCGGTGTGGTAGAATTAGCCAAAAAGCAGTTGCGTTTACCAGTAGTCAGTGGTCTTCCGGGTTCAGTGACTACTGTCATTGACCGAGTCGATGACCCATCGTTTGCTACAGCAGTAGGTTTGGTCCTCTGGGCCAATGAATTTTTACTCGGCAGCAGTCGCACTGTAAATAAATTTGCTCGCAAGGTCCTAGAAAACGATACAGTGAACAATTTACGGAAATGGTTTAAGAGTTTTCTCCCATGAAATTAAGATCCCAACAAGTGAGTCCCAAAATTCAAACTTTTGCTCGAATTAAAGTTATCGGCGTGGGCGGCTCAGGCCACAATGCCATCCATCGCATGATGGAAACCGGTATTCATGGTGTGGAATTTGTCGCTATCAACACTGATGCACAAGCGCTTCACAATTCCGAAGCTGATTATAAAATTCATATCGGAAAAACTTTGACTCGTGGTCTTGGCGCTGGTATGAATCCAGACATTGGTCGTGCTGCAGCAGAAGAATCCAAAGATGAGATCCTAGATGTCATTCGGAACGCTGACATGGTCTTTATCACTTGTGGTCTTGGTGGTGGTACTGGTACTGGCGCTGCTCCAGTCGTGGCCGAGCTTGCGAAGAAGACTGGCATTCTGACCGTAGGTGTAGTCACCAGGCCATTTGCTTTTGAGGGTCTGAAGCGAAAAGAGATTGCTGAGAAGGGCCTAGATCAGCTCAAGCAGCATGTCGATACCATAATCGTCATTCCGAATGATCGAATTTTACAAATTATTGATAAAAAAACTTCGCTTCTTGATGCTTTCCGTACTGTGGATGATGTTCTGCACCAAGGTGTGGCTGGAATTTCGGATTTGATCACTACACCTGGCATGATCAATGTTGACTTTGCTGATGTGAAGGCAGTCATGCAGAATGCAGGCTCAGCACTTATGGGCATTGGCCGCGGCACTGGCGAAAATCGAGCCATGGATGCAGCCAGAGCAGCAATTGATTCGCCATTACTCGAACTTTCTATTGACGGGGCACGTGGAGTCCTCTTTAACATCACTAGCGGCAAGGATTTGAGCATGTATGAGGTGGAAGAAGCCGCGAAATTTATTACCAAATCAGTGGATCCAGATGCAAAAATTATTTTTGGCGCAGTTATCGACGATGAGATGGACGAAGAAGTGAAGATTACTGTGGTCGCCACAGGTTTTTCCGCCGGAGGCGGATCCGCCTATGGCGGAGATGATACATATAAACGACGGGAAGAACCCATGAAGACTGAAGTGAAGAAGCCGGTGTTTGCACCGAAAGTCATTGAAGAAGAACCAGAGCATCACGACACTTCAGATCAAGACGAACTCGAGATCCCAGCGTTTATACGAAAGAAGATTAAATAGTCACGTATCACGTAACAAAACCACGTTCAGGCGTGGTTTTTTGATTTTCGACTTTATGCTATGCTACGGCTAACATAAACACTCATGGCCAAACAAAAACCAGGCCAGAGGAGGAAAATGAAGACTTATAGCAACGTCGTTCTTGTCGATCACCCAGTGGCGCATGATGCGCTACGGATTCTGCGCGACAAGAACACCGAGCCTGCTGCTTTTCGAGCAGCAGCGATGCGCATCAGCCTGATCCTGGCTGCAGAGGCTCTCCGGGAGGCTCCGACTGAAGAGAGAGTCGTGCAAACCCCGCTGGCGGAAGCAGCTGCTCAGAGCCTCAAAGACATCGTGGTCGTGCCAGTGTTGCGCGCAGGTCTCGGCATGCTCGACGCCGTCTTGCAGCTGGCGCCAAACGCCCACGTCGGTCACATCGGATTGCAGCGAGACGAAGTGACGGCCGTGGCGTCGCAGTACTACCTGAAACTACCGCCAAATCTCGAGAGCTCTCTCGTTCTGCTGGTTGACCCCATGCTCGCCACCGGCGGCAGCGCTGTGGCAGCAGTTGATCTTCTGAAACTCGCAGGAGCCACGAACATCAGGATGATCTGCATCGTGGCGGCTCCTGAGGGCATCGCACTCATGACCGAGAAGCATTCGGATGTCACGATCTATACGCCTGCAGTGGACAGTCATCTGAACGACCAAAAGTACATCGTGCCGGGTCTCGGTGACTTCGGCGACCGACTCTACGGCACATTCTAGAACTAAAAGCACAAGGGCCGATCAATAGTGGTCGGCTCGAGGAAGTGTGGTTCACAGCAGCCACGCTTTTCTTTTTGCTTTTTTTCTATTTTATAATTATAGTAACCGCAACGGAAACCTGTCTGCCGACAGGCAGGCGAAAGTTTTCAGGGTGCTATCAGCACCTTTACAGAAAGGTTGGAGGAAGATGGACAAGCTTAACGCGGTCGAAGTTGGTCAGCATATGGCAAATATTGGCGTCATGGGTGATGCCTGCGGCGGAGTTCAGATCGACATCGCCGTGGCCTATCGTCAGACGCCGGAAGGACTGGTCGAAGGAACGACATGCGACCATGACTGCACGAACAACGAAGGCTGTGGCAATTACGACTGCCCGGCTCACTACAGCGCTCCTGGAAACAGAGGTTTGAAAATCACGAGCATGGCGCCGGCTGATGTCATGCTGGACCGGATCACCAACGCTGTCTGGGGAGTACGCCGGGCCGTGGAGCGGTTTCTGGAAGTTGATTACCACGGCTTCTGTTACACGTCTGAGATTCGTGACGAAGTCGTGAAAGGTGTGATCGAGAGCCGGCTGCGCATGGGCAAGGTCATCGTGAATGTCTTTGGCGGCGAGCCGCTTCTCTACCCGCACTTCCTTCAGCTCGAAGGGGCGCTGATGGACCGCGGTTACACGTTGAACGTCACGACCACGGGGGACAAATGGCTCGATCCGAAGTTCGCCAAGGCCATGGAAGACATCGAGCCCACTGTGCTGGCATTGAGCCTGGATGATCTGACGATTCCGGAACTCCGGCGCCTCTCGAAGCTCACGCCCGAGCAGATCAAGCAGGAATGGAAAGCTCTCAGGGCGAAAAACCCCAAGCATGGGCAGGCGCTCAAAGCCCTCGAAGCCGTTTACGTCTTCGCGTACTACAAGGAACGTGGCGGCTATCCCAAGGGCAAGAAGCTCCTGGCCAACGCGGTGGTCCACAAAGGCAACCTGTCTCACATTCGCGACATGTTCGAGGTCGTGGCTGAAGTCGCTCCGGGGATCGTGTTCAATCCGTACGCAGGTCAGGCTGCGTTCGACCACGATGAAACAACCGGCCTGCGGCGTCGTGGAGAATTCGGCGCCGACGAAGTCCAGCAGTTCTCGGATTTCGTGGACTGGTCGATTTCGGAAAGCAAGCGGCCGGATGGTGTGATCGTCAAACGTTTGCCGCACTGGCTCCTGCATCGGGCAGCACTCGATGTTCACGAAGGTAAGACACGGGAGCAGTCCGACGCCATCGCTGGGTGGAACTCCTGGCGCTGTCACAATCACGTGGGCGCGGGATTCTTCATGCAAGTCGGTCGATCACCGAAAGTGCGGATACCGAATCAGCCGCAGGTGATTTCGATTCAGGGCCTGCACGGAAAGACCGGCAGTAACGGCCAAGTCTATCCGGGCGGGCATCTGGGGTGCTTCTGGGATCCGACGACCGTAACCCAGGACGGACAGTACCACGACCAGATGGAGGTCATGGATTACCTGCACTACGGCATGAAATCTCTCGCGCAGAAGTCTGCTGATCCCTGTCCCGGATGCCGAATGCCGCGGCTTGACTCACTCCATCTCGTGATCCTCGAGGCAGGGATTCCGACTGACGATCCGACGCTGAAGAACCGGTATCTGAATCTGCGTCGAGAGCACGCCGGGTTCTAAACGTAAATGGAGGACGGATGAAGAGACTGGCGGGTGCGCGTAGCGATTACGCGCCCCGCCTTTTTTCATTTGCTAGTTTTTGTTTGTGGACGCTATAATGCATAAGTCAACCGAGACTCCGAGTTGGAGTTCTCACATCAACGGAGGTTTGCCTATGTGTCCCGAAAGTCTCGCGCATCTCGCACGAGGAACGGCCGAGGTCGGTGATCAAGTCGTCGCCAAGGACTTCAAGCACCAGGGCAGCAGTCACACGTTCACGATGTACGCGCGCACGGACAACCCGACGTGTCCGGTCTGTCTGCCGAACGGCGCCACGATCTGCTTCAAGGATCCGTCGAGGCGGGTTCGCCGGCTCGCGGAAGTCACAGACGGTCCGGTCGTGGCCACACTCGCCAACGGCGCGTTCTACGAGAGCACGTTCGCATTCGCGAACGGCGCGACGGCCACGCTGTCGGAGATCCGCGGTGCGGTCTTCAACGTCATTCCCGCCATCGCCACGAGCGACGAGATCAACGAGGAGGCGCGGCGCATCTTCACTGAACTCAGCCCGGAACTCGATCCGGTGCTCGCTCAGGCCGCGGCGACGGCACGCATCGCCCGAACCCAGTCGCGCGGCCAGACGGTCGCGGCGTAGCACGTCGCGTTCGACGCCGACACAACCAAGCGACGCAGGAAGCGTCGGGGCGGTTCACCACCAGGTGATCCGCTCTTTTCATTTGTCAGAAAATGCATGCGTTTGGTATCCTATAGTATCAAGCGCAGGGCTTGGTAATGTTTTCAGTCTGAAACGGAGGAGAGATGATCCCAAGATATACGAATTCTCGGATCCAGGCTATCTGGTCGGATCAGAACAAGACCAGGCTCTGGGATTGCAGCGAACTCGCTGCGGTCCAGGCTTCGGAAGAGCTTGGCGAATTTCCTGCCGGCGTGTATCAGAAGATTGCCGCATCGCTCGCAGCACATCCTGTGGATCTCGAGTGGTGGCTTGCGAAAGATAAAGAAATCCATCACGACCTCAATGCCTACCTCGAAGAGCGGCTGCGGTTCATCGTCAAGAACCTACAGATCTACTTTCATCGCTACATGACCTCGTTCGACACGGAGGAGCCGGCGTTCGGCCGAATGCTTCGTGACTCAGTCGACGTGGTACTCGAAATGTGTGCTGAACTCGATCTGATTCTGGCTTCGCTGGCGCGCAGATACCAGTACACGGTCATGATCGGACGCAGTCATCAGCAAGGCGGCGATCTGCAGACTTTCGGCAAAAGGGTCTGCACGTGGCTACGAGATCTTCGTACTGCCGCCCAGATTCTGGGCGATGTATCGGTCGATCTCAAGTACTCGAAGATGTCAGGGGCCATGGGTAACTATGGTCTGTTCAAACCAGAAGTCGAGCGCCGAGCACTCGCGATTCTCGGCTTCGAGCCGTACGTCGGTGCCACACAGATTATGCCGCGGGTGCTTTACGTGCCAGTGGCTGCTGCGCTTTCGGGTTTGGTCTCGACTATTTCGAAAATCGGCAATGACATCCGCCTCGGCGCGCGCAGTCCGAAGCCCATCTGCCAGGAACCGTTCAAGAAAAAACAGAAGGGTTCGTCGGCCATGCCGCACAAGAAGAATCCGATTCGCTGCGAACAGCTGGAAGGCATGGCCAGGGTTGCCCGTGGCTTCCTATCGATGAACGCCGAAAACGTGCAGACTGACGAGGAGCGCGCCATCGAACAGTCCTCAGTGGAACGAATCGCATGGCCGGACCTGTTTCATGTCACTTGTCAGGCTCTGGATGTGCTGACCCAGGTCACGTCCGGGTTGAAAGTCTATCCCGATAACATGCTCTGGGAACTCGTCCAATCGCGTGGTTGCTACGCGGCGTCACAGGCCAAAGAAGTCCTAAAGACCATGGGCGAGGAGCTGTGGAATGACGCTGAGGAGCCGTACCGAATAGTCCAACTGGCTGCGTTCAACGTCTTTGAACCCAGCCAGAAAGCAAAGCGCATGCGCGAATTCCCGGAAACCTCGTTTGCTTTCGCCGAAAATTTCCTGATGGCGCCACACTCGTTCGAAACCGAGTGTGTCACCATCCAGGAGGTGATCGTGCGCGGGCGGCTGCGGGTATCTGATGAGCTCGACGCGGACGAAGCAGTGGTGCAGCGCTGGAATCGCATTCTGGATTCGATTTTCGCGGACGAACGGAATCGCGACCAGTGGACGGAAATTTTTCGTCCAGCAGTACTTCTGGCTCACGAGTCCGCGATCTTCGCAGCGCTCTTGGGCGAGTAGAATTCGGGTTTTGAGTTCGGGCGGGTTGCGCTTGCAGCCCGCCCTTTTTCTATAGTATGATGTCCTATCTAGTTCCCTTCGTTCTGAGAGGAGGATTGTGTGACCGAAGCTGTGATCTTTGACTGCTGCGAAGTACTCTTAACCGGAGTTAAGGGTTGCTACGAGCAGTTCGGAAAACTGCTCGGAACCGATCCTGCGACTGTGAAGTCTCGCCTCATGTGCGACATGGCTATGCGTCTGTTTTCCGGCCAGGCCACAGAAGAGGAGTATTGGACTGATGTCATCCGGCGTTCAGGCTGGACTCACGATAGTAAAGTCTTGGGCAAGCAGCTGCGCCGAAGCTTTCGAGAGATCCCAGGTACACGCAATCTCATCCGAGCCATGCGACGACAGGGATACAAAACCGGTCTGCTTTCAGTGCACGCCCGCGAGTGGGTCGAGTACTGTCAGAGGCGCTTTCGTCATCACTGTCTGTTTGATGTGGTGCACTACTCGTACCAGTTCCAACCGTCCAAACCGCATCCAGAATCGTTTGTGAATCTGGCTGCGGCACTGGGCGTCAGTATCACCAACTGCGTGGTCGTGGATGACCGCGCTGAAAATATCATTGCGGCCAGGACCCTGGGTGCCCAAGGGGTGATTTTCGAAACTGCTGAGCAGACAGAAGCAGAACTGTTTTCCCTGCTCAGACTCTAACTGACGAGGAGTGTGACATGACGACTAAGTTTGTTCGAGGCGAGAAGGTGGCCGAAGGCAAGACCAAGGTGATTTACGCAGACGAGAACGACCCGACCGGCGCCATCGTCTTTTCCAAGGACGATCTGACAGCCGGCGACGGCAAGCGGCACGAGGTCTTCGATGGCTTCGGCGCACTGTCGAATCTGACGACGATCAACACATTCAGCCTGCTCCGCGCCTGCGGCATCCCGGTGGCGTTTCGCGAGAAGATCGATGACAGGACGCTCTCAGCGGATCTGACAGACATGATTCCGCTCGAAGTGGTGACGCGTCGCGAGGCGCACGGCTCGTTCCTCAAGCGCCATCCGTACCTGAAGCGCGACCACTACTTCCCGCGCCTCGTCTTCGAGCTGTTCCTGAAGACATCGGGAAAGAAGTGGAAGGAACACAATCTGCTCTGCGACGATCCTTACATGGACTACACGTCGCGACAGGAGCAGGGTTTGGTCGGGTTGTTCTTGCCCGATCAGCCCCTCTGGTCGCAGCCTTCACCTATGCATGTGGTGAACAGTTCTGAGATCGAAGGGTTTGAGCGCCTGCAGGAGATCGAGGAGATCACCAGAAAGGTCACCCTCGTCCTGGACAAGGCGCTGCAGATGGTCGGGATCAGGTTCGCGGACATGAAGATCGAGTTCGGAATCACGAAAGATGGCCGACTCGTGGTCTCAGACGTGATCGACAGTTCGTCGTGGCGGATCGTGGGACCGGACGGGAAGTACATCGACAAACAGCTGTTTCGAGACGGAGCCGAGGTTCCAGTCATGGCGCAGGTTTTCGCCCGAGGGCTCGAGATCACAAGCCGGTTTCAGGTGCCACCGAAGCAGCAGATCGTCATCTGGACCGGCTCACCGAAGGACGAGGTCTCGAAGTTCAAAGAGTGGTTGGAGAGTCATCCTCTGCCAATCCAAGTCGTGTATGTGGCCCTGTCCGCGCACAAGCAGCCTGTCCTGGCCGTTCAGAAGCTCCAGCAGCTCGTGCAGATGACGCCGGACACAGTGGTGGTGGCGTTCATCGGCCGATCCAACGGCGCCGGCCCCACGCTCTCCGGTGCAGTCAGTGTGCCTGTCCTGACTGTGCCGGCGGACTTCCAGAAAATGCCGGAAGATGTCTGGTCGAGTTTGCGCACACCGAGTGACGTGCCAGTCTCGACCATGCTGGAACCCGGGAATGCCCTGCTTCAGGCGGTCCAGATCTTGGCGATGCGCAATCCGCAGCTATATATGGAGCTGCGTCATCGACAGGAAGATCGCCTGAGCAACTTCGCGCTGCTGTAGAGCAGTTCGACGACGGGCGCGCGAAAGTCACGGGCGGGGGCGATTGTTTATCAGGTTCTTCTGAACCTGACAAGCTTCGCTCCCGATTTTTTATTTTGTTTCTACGAGATCCCACACATATTTCGCGGCGTTGATGGGTTTGCCGATGAGGGGATCGTGGTGAAGCTGGATGAATGGCGCGCCATTGCACTCAATGATCCCGCATTTTTGCTCTTTGTAAGATTTAGTGATGTCAGGAATGATAAAATCAAAGCCGAGAATTGATACATCCAGAAGCTGGCCAGCTTTCGCCAGCATCTCTTTCGTCTCTGGATGTGTCTCATCAGTGCAGTCATAAGAAGTGCCGCCATAATTGACGCCAATTTTTTCAGAAAGTGCCACAGTCTGATCTTTGGCCAAAATTAAATCCATACCGAGACTATTGCGCTGCATGAAATACGGATTGACTTTTATCTCTTTTACTTTGTCCGGTCTCTGGGCATCTTTGATTTTGATGAGTTCTGCGATAGTGTGAATGCCATCACCAGTGACCTGAGGCGAGGAGCCGCCTAGGACTCCGACTAGTTTGCCTCCGATCACAGTACCACGCTGCACATCGCCATAGAGATGTTCTTCGATGATAACCCAGTGGCAGACTTGCTTGGAAATTTTAAAAGCTTTTTCCAAATCGTCTTTGGTGTAGACCATGGTCGTGGTGTGTCGGCCGCGGGAGCCAGCACGCGGCTTGACGATAAGAGGCTTTTCGAGGGCATCAAATGTTTTGAGGGCTTGAGATACTCTAGTAAATGACCCACCAGCAGCCACAGGGAAGTGATATTCGAGTAATTTTTTCTTCAGAAGATATTTATCATCAATCCAAGTTAGGTTTGAGGTAGCGACTTTTTCTGATCTTGGCAGATTCATAAAATAATGCCAGCGGTTTTGGAGCTTTACTCGATACAGATCTATGGATTTGCCAAATGGCTTGAGTTCCTCGATCTGAAGTCCTCTGGCGAGCGCTTCTTCCCATAGGACACGCGCACGATCATAAGGAATATTTTTTATATCGCGATTGATTTGAATGAGTCCGAGTGGTTTCAGAACATGAAAAACAGAAATGCCGATCCATTCGCCAAGTTTGTCCATGATTTGGCCCAACCGACTCTGGACCAAGGTCCGCCTGATCGGGCTAAACAGAATATCTATGGATTCATAGAATTTGTGAGTCCTGTGCGGTATGGGGTTATTCCCACAGTAAAGGCAGGTTTGCATGAGTGAATTATACCCCTCACCCGGCGCTTCGCGCCACCCTCTCCCGGAAGCGGGAGAGGGAAAATCTGAATTTGACAAACTAAATTCTCAGAAGACACTTTTGTTGATAAGTTTTTCTAGATGTAGAGCGGTAAAGCAAAATCTATCGAAAAAGTGGGTTTTGACAGGTTTCTATATATAGCGATATATTAACTATGGTTAACACAAGATATTGTGTTTCCGAAGGCTTAAGGCTTAGCCTGAGACAAAAAATCAAACAAAAAAGCTTAAGATTGGTTCATTTTACATAGTATCGAGAGGCTTGATGAAGCGTTTTCGCCTATTTTTTTTCGTTCTCAAAAATCCATGCGTTGCCCTAATTGTTCGAATGAAGACACAAAAGTTTTAGACTCTCGCCCCATCTCTGATGGGATGGCTATTCGGAGGCGCCGGGAATGTACGAAATGTGGGGCTAGGTTCTCCACTCACGAGGAAATGGAACTGCTGGATCTGACTGTGGTCAAGCGTGATGGCAGCACCCAGGCCTATATGAGAGAGAAAATCGAGAATGGGATCAGAAAAGCTTTTGAGAAAAGGCCTCTGAGCCACGATGATTTCCATGCTTTGATCGTCGGCATCGAGCAGGACATCCAGAAAACCGGAAAAAGTCAGGTCGCGACCAAAGAAATCGGCAACATCGTCATGAAGCGCATAAAAAGTCGGGATCAAGTCGCTTACATCCGGTTTGCAAGTGTGTATCGCAAGTTTGCAGACGTAGAAGAGTTTGTCAGAGAAGCAAAAAAACTATAATCTACGAAATTACGAAATAGTACGAAAATACGAAATGTTCGTACTTTCGTAGAAAATTCGTACTTCGTAGATAGTAACAAGAATTAACTAAGAACAAACCATGCAACCAAAAGAAAACCTACAAGAAAGAAAAGTAAATGCACTCGCTGAGCTTGGCGAAAAGATTTTCCTCGATCGCTACGCCATTAAGGACGCGAAAAAGGAAAGTCTCAGTGTAGGTGATACTGCGGTGGTATGTGTGAACCTAAAAACCGGGCAGCGTGAGATCGGGGTACTGGAAAAAATCGACAGAGAAGCACGCGAAGTAGTAGTCAAGCTTCGTGATGGCACTCTCGAAACTCGATCTATTGATCATGTGGACAAGCCATTGGAAACTATGCCAGAACAGATGTTTGAACGCATTGCCAAACACATTGCATCAGTTGAAAACACAGATGAATTGAAACAAGAATGGGAAGGACGATTTCGCGAGCTCATGAATGACTGGAAATACGTGCCAGCAGGAAGAATTTTTACAGGCGCAGGCACTGGCCAGAATCTGACTTTTTATAATTGTTACGTCATACCTTCCCCGCGCGATTCGCGAGGTGGAATTTTCGAGACCCTGGGCCAAATGGCGGAAATCATGTCACGCGGCGGCGGGGTAGGAATCAATGTCTCGACACTGCGTCCTCGCTACGCTTATGTGAAAGGCGTGAATGGCCGTTCTTCTGGCTCTGTGTCCTGGGCATCACTTTATTCATTTGTCACTGGGCTCATTGAGCAGGGCGGATCCAGACGCGGAGCGCTGATGTTGATTTTAAACGTCTGGCATCCTGATGTCGTGGATTTTATCAATTCGAAAAAAGAAGCCGGCAAGATTACGAATGCGAATATTTCTGTAGGAATCACAGATGATTTCATGACTGCGGTGAAGAATGACCAGCCGTGGGATCTAGTTTTTCCAGACACTTCAGATCCGATGTACCGCGATCGCTGGGATGGAAACATCGGTCGCTGGAAGGAAATTGGTGGTAAAGTCATCAAGCACAAGACGGTTCGTGCCAAAGACATTTGGGAAAATATTATTTCCTCTGCATGGTCTTCTGCTGAGCCTGGCATGTATTTTATTGATCGAGCGAATTACTACTCCAATTCTCACTATTTCGCAGATCTGCCATGCACGAATCCTTGTGGCGAGCAGCCGCTGCCTGCCTGGGGCGTGTGTAACCTCGGTCACATCAACCTTGCCAAGCACGTGGATTACAGTAAAAAAGATGTGGACTGGAATAAATTAAAGAGAACTGTGCAGGATGCAGTCAGATTTCAGGACAATGTCATTGATGCGACACCTTATTTCTTTGATGAAAATTATCAGCAGCAAATGAGTGAGCGCAGAGTTGGCATGGGCACGATTGGTCTTGCTGAAATGCTGATTCATTTGGGACTCCGTTATGGTTCTCCTCAAGGAGTTGAGTTTATCGATAAACTTTACCAGTTTATTTCTATCACAGCCTACGAAACTTCAGTTGATCTCGCTCGTGAAAAGGGTGCGTTTAGTAAATTCGAAGTTGATAAGTTTTTGCAATCAGGCTTCATGCAGCGAATGCCAGAATACATTCGCCATCTCGTGCGCCAATACGGAATTCGAAACGTAACTATTTTGACACAAGCACCGACTGGGACTGTGGGAACAATGGTAGGAACATCCACAGGCATCGAGCCGTTCTTCTCTTGGACATATTTCAGAAAATCTCGACTCGGTGTGCATCAGGAGCACATCAAACTTGCCAAAGACTGGCTGGATGCGCATCCAGGCGAATCTCTGCCTGACTATTACGTCACAGCTATGGAACTGACTCCAGAAGAGCACGTGCGTGTGCAGGCTGCTGTGCAGCGCTGGACTGATAGCGCTATCTCAAAAACTGTAAATGCGCCAGAAAACTATACTGTGGAGCAAACTGCGAAACTCTATGAGTTGCTGTATGATTTGGGAGCTAAAGGCGGGACGATTTACAGAGATGGCTCACGTGATGAACAGATCTTGGCTGTAGATCATAAAAAATTGGGCAAAGATGCGGCTGAACAAGTGGAGAATGGTAAAGCTGTGATCAAACAGGAACAGCCTGTTCAACCAATACCAACTCCTGAACCTGCCCCAGCACCTCAAATGCCACCGCAGCCTCAGATGAACTCAATCCAACCCCGCAAGCGACCAGATGTCATGCAAGGATCGACTTATAAAGTCGCGACAGCTTATGGTAATCTTTATGTCACGGTCAATGAAGACGAGTATGGACCATTTGAAGTTTTCTCGCAGCTTGGCAAGGCTGGTGGCTTCTTCGGCGCTCAGACTGAAGCGATTTGTCGCATGATTTCTCTGGCACTGCGCTCAGGAATTAGTTTGCCTACAGTTGTCGAGCAGCTCAAAGGCATCCGCGGTCCGGATCCCATGTTCCACAATGGTGAGCGCATTTTGTCGCTCCCAGATGCGATTGCAAATGTCCTAGAAAATCACATTAAGCGCGGACAGAAAGAACTCCAGCTGGATTTTTCAAAGATAGAAAAGTCTTCCTTCGCTAAAGCTTCGGAGGACAAGCAACCCGTCTTTCAAGCAGTAACCAAAGAAGTTCATTCTACCGGTTCCGCGTTTGTCACCACACAGAAGGCAGTTGCTGACTTTGGCGATGCGCCAGTGTGTATGGTTTGTAGCAACATGCTTCGCATGGCAGAAGGTTGCATGAAATGTGAGTACTGCGGGTGGAGTAAATGCTGATGGATTTTTTAGATGAACAGAAACAAGCTGGTCCAAGGGCTCCTAGTAAAGAGAGAAGAAGAGAGGAGCGACCAAAAAATAATCCTAAAGAAGATCTAGGCTACAGAATTAAAGGATTGGAAGCAGCAAAAATGGAGCCTGGTATGAGTCCGGCAGATCTAGCGGCACTGGATCGAAGCATTGAGGCGCTGAAAAAGAAACAAGCAGAAAAAAATCAACCGAAACAAGAAGATTAAAAGATGGGCGGTCCGCCGTCAGCGGACCGCCTTAAAAATTTATGGACTGTGTATTTTGTAAAATTGTTAGTGACGAGTTTGATTCCGCAAAGATCTGGGAAGATGAAAACTATCTGGCGATTTTGGACGTGAATCCCAATGTCCGAGGCATGACTTTAGTAATGCCCAAAAAGCATTTTGATTCTGATTTGTTTGATATGCCAGAGCAAGATTATAGTGATTTTTTGATTGCAACACGCAAAGTAGCTAAGCTTTTAGAAAAAAGTCTAGAAGTAAAGCGGGTTGCTCTTGTACTTGAAGGCATGGGTATCAATCATTTGCACGCAAAGTTGTATCCCTTGCATGGTCTTGATGAAAAATTCCAAGAGATGTGGGCGAGGGACCGTGTGTACTTTGATAAATACGAAGGCTATATCACGACGCAACTTGGTCCCAAGAAAGAATTGGCTGAACTAAAGCAATTAGCCGAAGAGATTAAGAAAAATGTCGGCTAAAAAAGGTTTAACCATAATTTACATTGGCGATGGGAAGGGGAAGACCTCTGCGGCGGCGGGGTTGGCTGTGCGCGCTGCGGGCACAGGATTTAAAGTTTTGTATTTGCAGTTTGTGAAAGGCGACTGGCCGAGCGGTGAGCGAGAAGTTCTGTCGAAACTGAAAAATGTGGAAGCGAAACTCATGGGCAGAGGATTTGTAGGAATCCTCGGAGATCGTAAACCGATTGAGGAACATATAAAAGCTGCGAAGAATGCGATGAAAGAGTCGATCAAAGCTCTGAAATCAAAAA
The DNA here is from genome assembly GCA_964405805.1 of uncultured Candidatus Saccharibacteria bacterium. GTDB lineage: Bacteria > Patescibacteriota > Doudnabacteria > UBA920 > O2-02-FULL-48-8 > CAYOPE01. The sequence goes on from CAYOPE010000001.1 coordinate 58,827, forward strand.
AGTATGATCTGGTGATCCTGGATGAAGCGATTTCCGCCATTGAATCTGATTTGCTGACTATTGCTGATGTGGAAAAAATTATCAAATCCAAGCCAGCCGAAGTTCATCTATGCCTCACAGGCCACAAGCGGATAAAAAAATTGATTGACTTGGCAGATCTGGTCACAGAGATGAAGATGATTAAGCACCCATACTATCAGGGGATACTAGCACAACGAGGCATTGACTATTGATAATACTCTGCTAATATTTGGGGGCGCTTAATTTAATAAATCTATGACAAACCTAGGCAGAAAGATTGAAATATTTATAATCGTGGTCATTATTGCGGTGATTGGCATTGTCTACGCGTTTAGAAAGCCAGCGATTGCACCGACCACAAACACAGAACCGAGCCAAAATACTCAGCAACAAGAAGAACAGCCAGTCTCGTCAGGCATGCCAGTGCCGGGAAGTGACGTGCAAGACAAAGTCGTGGTCACGGCTAATGTCATTGAGTACCGAGGAGTGGATGGGAAAAACGCTCTTGAGCTTCTGCAAGCTTCGCATCGCGTGGACCTAAAGCATTATTCTTTTGGGGACTTAGTCACAGGAATTGATGGAATTACTCCTGACGCTAGTCACTTCTGGGCTCTCTACGTGAACGGTCAATTTTCCCAAGTCGGTGCATCTGCTTATATCACGAAATCTTCTGACACGATCAGATGGCAAATAGATGAGGTAAAAAATTAGTAATTAATCTGCGCAATGCTGAACTTGATTCAGCATCTCAAATAGAGATCCTGACTTTCGTCAGGATTGCGTATCGGCAATATGGCTTATTTCTTAGTTTTTTTTGGGGCACTACTTAGAGTCATTCCACATGCGGCGAATTTCGTGCCTATTGGCGCTATCGCTCTTTTTGGCGGTGTGTATCTCAGAAAGCGTGAAGCGCTTGTGCTGCCGCTTGCTGCCATGATTTTGTCAGATATTTTTATTGGCTTTGATTCGCTCGAGTCGAGATTGACTATTTACGGATGTTTTTTGCTCAGTGGTTTGATCGGACTGACGATTCGTAACCACAAAAGTATTTGGACAGTAGTCGGCGGAAGCTTGCTTGGCTCGACGTTATTTTATTTGATCACAAACTTTGTCTGGGTTTATTCTACAAAAATGTATCCGCACACCTGGGCAGGCCAAATGGCGTCTTACACCAATGCCTTACCGTTTTTCCGAAACACAGTCATGAGTGATTTGTTTTACGTCGGAGTTTTGTTTGGAAGCTATGAATTAGTTAGACATTTTCAAAATAAAACTTCCCTCTCCTTTGAAGGAGAGGGATCGAGGGAGAGGTAGATTATGGTCAAATTGTCTCGAGTTATGGTGGCTCGTAGTAAAGATTTAAGATCGAGGCAAACTCAGTGGGAAGAGATTCTCTGGGACCATTTAAGAGCTAATCATTTTGCCGTTAAGTTTAAAAGACAAGTAGTAATTGGCGCATATATTTTCGATTTTGGCGCCAAAAGAAAAAAGTTATTGATAGAACTAGATGGAGCCGGGCATCGCGGTAAGGGAAAGATTGCAGATGAAGAAAAGATAAAATATGCCCTATCAAGAGGTTTTACTGTTCTGAAGTTTTGGAACAGTGAGATTGAAAGATCGCTAGATAAGGTTTTAGAAGAAATTTTTCAAAAGATACAGTAGCACCCTCTCTCCCAACCTCTCTCCCTGAAAGGGAGAGAGGAGTTCTAAACGGTAGATATTTTTATGATCATAAAAGTTCATGTAAGAACCCATGCCCACGAAGAGAAGATTGAAGAGGTGGGCGTGGATGAGTATAAACTCTGGACCACAGCGATCCCTGAGAATGGCGAGGCCAATGAGGCTGTGATCGACATGCTGGCGGATTTTTTTGATACTTCGCCTTCGAAGATCAGGATAATTTCTGGAAACAAAAGCACGCATAAGTTGATAGAAATCGAGTAAGCTCCCGTTGACTGGGAGCTGTTTTTTTGCTATGCTGATTGGCCACAAAGGCAGGAGGATTTCCATGGCTCAGATTTCGGCAAAGGTCAGGGCGCAGGACAGTCCGGAAACGGCCCGCACGGTGTTGGACGAGCTCGAGGGCACGATGCGATTGTATCGATCGATGACCCTTACCGTGCTGGGCAGGATTTCTCTGGTGATGGCCGGAGAGATCCACCGAGAAACAGCGGATCGACTCGCGGAGAAAGGGAACGACCCAGTGGTGATTACCCGGATCGAGTCGCTCGACCACTTGCTCGTGACAGTCCGGTGCAGCGCCGCGGAAGTGACGCTGCTCAAGGAGTAACCAACAAGCTCGATTCGTCGGCTCGACTTCACAGGCGGGGGCGCGTGTCGCTCCCGCCTTTTTTTATTGTCAAAAAACTGGTAAACTTAAAGAGATCCTAAAACAAGTTCAGGATTACGAATATGGCAAAAGAAATACCTCAGGTACTCAAGGGCTTTCGGGACTATCTGCCGCAGGAGCAGGCTGCTCGAAAGAAAATAATTGCGAAAATCTCTGAAGCTTTCGAGCGTTTCGGGTTTTTGCCTTTGGATACGCCAGCTCTGGAGCCATACGAATTATTTAAAGGCAAAATCGGCGAAGACGAAAAATTAATTTATAAATTTCAAGATCTCGGTGATCGTGAAGTAGCGTTGCGCTATGATTTAACAGTCCCACTAGTGCGCGTGGTTTCTGAGTATCAGGATTTGCCGAAACCGTTTAAACGATACCAGATCGCCAATGTCTGGCGCGCTGACAAACCACAAAAGGGAAGATACCGAGAATTCACGCAGTGCGACATAGATATCGTGGGCAGTAACTCGAAAATCGCAGACGCGGAAATCATCGCAGCTATGCTTGCGGCCTACAATAGTCTGGAGATGGGAAATTTTACTGTAAAAGTCAATGACCGCGAGCTAGTAAATCAGGTTTTAAGTGGGCTTGATGTGCCCAAAGAAAAAGTGGCTGGGTTTATCCGCATCATGGATAAGGTTGCTAAGATTGGTGAAGAGAAAGCATCAGCTATGCTGGTCGAAGCTGGATTTGAAAAAGAAATTCTGAAGAAATACTCGGAAGCTTGGGAAAGTTCTAGCAAATCATACTTCGACCAATTGCAAAAGCTACTTAGTGGCATGGGCGTGCCGAATATAGTTTTCGATAAATACCTCATGCGCGGACAAGACTACTACACTGGCATCATTTTCGAATTTGAAATGAAAGAAAAACCAGAATTTGGCTCGCTCGGCGGCGGCGGTAGGTATGATAAAATGTTTGGTCAGGTCACTGGCACTGACATGCCGGCAGTGGGAGGATCGATCGGCTTTGATCGGATGTTTGCGGCCCTTCAGGAAATGGGAGTGATCGCCCCTCAGACTGCTGCTGAAGTGATTGTCTTTAATTTGGATGAAAAATTGACTGCAGAATATCTAAATATCGTAACCAATCTTCGAAACGCAGGAATCGATACTGAATTTTATTATGATGCCGTGAAAATTGATAAGCAATTTAAATATGCAGAGAGCAAAAACATGCAGGTCGCAGTGATCTTTGGCGAAAAAGAAGCAGGAATGCGCAAAGTCAACCTGAAAAATTTGCAAGAAAAAGAACAGCGGACCGTGGACATGGATGATTTGGTGACAGAAGTGAAGAGCATGCTCTGGTAACCCGCAGTTAAACCCCTCCTTTTAAGGAGGGGTAGGGGAGGTAGAGTTTATGCATCGTACAATAGGTTTTCGAAAAACTATCCCGATCAGAAGACAGCTCCGCAGAAACCTCACTGCTCCTGAAAAAGTATTCTGGGAACAAATTGCAAACCGACAGTTTCAAGACCTAAAGTTTGTAAAACAACATGGTATCGGTCCCTATATCGTAGACTTTTGTTGCCGAGCTTTAATGCTGATTATAGAAATAGATGGCGATAGTCATGCTACAAACTTTGGGATATCTCAAGACAAAGTCAGAACCGGATATTTAGAAAACCTAGGCTACAAGATTATTCGCTATAATAACCACGATGTCATCAATAACCTCGATGGAGTGTTCCAAGATCTGAAAAGCAAAACCGACCTCCTCTTAATCTCCTCCTTAAAAGGAGGAGAGATAACTGCGCGGGAGTCCTAATATGAATCTAACCAAATCCAAAATTTTTTTGATCCTTTGCTTGGGCTTCATTGTGGGCATTGCGATCGGGCGATTCATAAGTTATCAAATCATGGCTGTGTGTGCCATGATTTTTATAATTGTTGCCACAGTCAATTGGCCAAATAGAATTGCTGCGGTTGTGGGAATAGCCGGGCTTGTTTTATTGCTCGGCGCTGTTAGATTTAAGACGAATTTCGCGCAGAATGATCTTGCGGCATATTATAACCAGAAAGCCGAAGTGATTGGTGTGATCAGTGAAGAACCAGACGAACGGTCAGACAAAGTTTATCTGACTTTGGGCGATCTTGAGATCAATGGAGCGAAAAAACAGTCGAAAATTTTGCTAACTGTGAATTTGTATCCCAAATACGAGTATGGCCAGAAGCTGAAGTTCACAGCCAAGATCACTGAGCCAAAAGAATATACAGATTTTTCCTACAAAAATTATTTATCGCGCTTTGGCATTGACGCAGTCGTGTATTTGCCGAAAATCGAAGTTGTGGACGGCCAGTTTGGTAATTCTATCAAGCTTGGCATCTTGCGTTTGAAGCAGAAATTTGTGAAAGCCCTCGGCAATGTCCTACCAGAACCACAGAACGCATTTCTTGGCGGCTTGCTTTTGGGAGCCAAAAGGCAAATCCCGAAAGAGCTGTCAGATCAATTTAGTAAAACAGGCACGTCACATATTGTCGCTATCTCTGGCTACAACATCACGATCATTGCCGGCGGCATCGAATGGCTACTGGCTTGGTTTGGCGTGCGAAAAAGGATTTCATTTGGCATTGCGATCATAGCGATCGTCGGCTTTGTAGTTATGACTGGCGCTTCTGCTTCTGCGGTGCGCGCGGGCATCATGGGCATTTTACTTTTACTGTCTCTGAATGTCGGCAGAGTAAGTGTGGCAGCGAATGCATTAGCATTTACCGCAGTGGTCATGCTTCTGATCAATCCGCAAATTCTGGCTTTTGATGTGGGCTTTCAGTTGTCATTTGCTGCGCTGATAGGAATTATCTATTTAGTGCCACTGATTGAACCGTATTTTTTGTGGCTGCCAAATTTTCTAAGCGCTCGGCAATATTTTTTAGCGACTCTCGCTGCCCAAATTTTTACTTTGCCGATCCTGGTCTATAATTTCGGCCAGCTTTCACTCGTCTCACTGCTCCCAAACATTCTAGTCCTACCCACAGTGCCAGCTGCCATGCTGTTTGGATTTATCACGGGACTCATGGCTATGATTTGGGCCAAGCTTGCGTACTGGGCAGCCGGGATTACGTGGTTGATCCTGACTTACATTCTGAAAGTTATTGGATTTTTTGCGCATCTGTCATTTGCCTCAGTCTCGATTCACGTCAATTTTTGGTGGGTCGTCTGTTATTACTTGCTTTTGAGTCTAATTTTTGTTAAACTTAGTAGGCAAAAGGAGGCCGACGCGCTAGCGTTGGCAAAACACGAAAATGAGTTTTAATAAAATTTTAACAGGATTGATAGTTATCGGTGTCGTGGTCGCTGGCTACTTCTATTTTAAGACCAACAAAGTCCAAATGCCGAATCCTCAGACCTTAACTACAAATAATCAAGAAACTACCACAGAAAATAATCCGCCAGCGAATCCGAACGCGCCTGTGGCTGTGTTTGATGTCAAAGATTTCGGCACTTTCGAAATCACACTCAATGCCAAAGCCGCACCGAAGACTGTAGCGAATTTCGTCAAGCTTGCGCAGCAAGGATTTTACAATGGCCTGACTTTTCATCGTATTGTCGAAGGTTTCATGATCCAGGGCGGGGACCCGAAAGGTGATGGCACTGGCGGACCTGGCTACACTGTGCCAGCTGAGATTGGACTCAAGCATACTCTTGGCGCGATCGCCATGGCGCGTACTGGTGATCAGGTCAATCCGACCAAAGCTTCTTCTGGCAGTCAATTTTATATCACACTTGCTCCGCAGCCGAGTCTGGATGGTCAGTACACTGTGTTTGGCTATGTCACTTCTGGCATGGAAGTAGTCTCGAAGATCGGCCTGACCCCTACTGATGTCAGTCCGCAAACCGGCGAACAGTCGACTCCGATTACTCCTGTGATAATTAATAAGATTACGATTAAATAGCTCATGGATAAAACTGAATTTCCGATTTTTAAGACCAAGATTGCTGGAGTTGATCAAAAATTCGATTTAAATAATGTTGCGAGCAGGAAAGAATATTTTCAAGCCAAGGTCGGCACTGAGATTGCGAAACTAAAAAAGTTTTTGGACAAGACCGCCTTTGTTTCTTTTTTGATTGGTAAGAAAAATTCAGGAAAAGGCACGTATTCGAAGATGTTTAAGGAGATGGTGAATCCAGAGAAAGTGGGGCATCTGTCTGTGGGCGATTTGGTGCGCGATATTCATCAAGCTTTAGAAAGTACTCCGGAAGCCAAAGAAAAATTACTCGAATTTCTGAAAGATAATTATCGGGGCTTTCATAATTTGGAGGAAATTTTGGATTTGATCTCAGGCCGAAGCCAATCAACTCTCATTTCTTCAGAGTTAATTTTGGCTTTAATCAAATACGAAATTGGCAAGCGGCCGAAGCAAGCACTATTTATCGATGGCTTCCCTCGAGCTTTTGACCAAATCAGCTACTCTTTATTTTTAAAAGAAATTATTGGTTACACTCACGAACCAGATTTTTTGGCTTTTATTAGTGTGGCCAATTCTGTGATAGATGAACGCATAAAATACCGCGTGATTTGTCCGATTTGTAAAACTCCTCGCAATACTAAATTGCTGGCCACACACAAAGCAGGTTATGATGAGAAAACTAAAGAATTTTATCTAATTTGCGATGATCATAACGAGCGCATGGTGCCCAAAGAAGGTGATGAACTAGGAATTGAGCCCATTCGCGAGAGATTAGAAGTGGATAATCAGATTTTCCAGCAACTTTTGAAGCTCACTGGCGTGCCCAAAGTGTATCTTCGAAATTCGATCCCAGTAGCTGTGGCCAAAGAGTACGTGGATGATTATGAAATTACCCCAGAATACTATTATGAGAAAGACGCAGCCACAGGAGAGGTAAAAATTTTGCAGCGACCATGGACGATCAAAGATGACGATGGCGTGGAATCCTACAGTTTGCTACCACAGGCCGTGGTAGTAGCTCTCATAAAGCAAACAGCACAGATCTTGGGTTTGTAAAATCTTGAGCAGTCCTGAGAAATCAGAGCTGTTTTTGTTTTGACACAGGTTGCGTTTCGCGATAATATAAATAGCCGATTTCGGCAGGAGGATACCTATGGCACGGATACAGCGAGACCCCCAGCGCAGCACGATCATCTTGGCGACAGTTGTCGTCAAGGGTGGCAAGGGCCGACAGGCTGTGGCCTTCAACGTCGGGTCAGAAGACATCGAGAAAGCCAAGAAGGAACTCGCGGCCGCGGCTGACGCGGACGGCAACATGCTCTGTCTCAGCGAAATTCCGATTTGGACCGGTGACGCGGTTGCCTCGTATCGTGAAGTCGTTGGTCGCTTGGTCACCAAGCACGTCGTGGCCAAGCAGTCGGCCGCATAACGAAGGAGGTCTCATGCACTTTGTGGCCATCGTGAGCTTCAATCTGCCGCACAGAACCGGGGTTGGAGTCAGTCACACCAAGGCTTTCCTGGCAGAAAGCCGTCCGATTGCGCAGTTCTTCGTCGAGCAGTTCGCCAGACTGCTTCGGGAAAAGGAGGGGTCAGTCACTCATTTTTCTGTGGTCGGTGCTGTCCACGAGCTGATCCCTATCGACAGCACTACTGATGTGCCGGCTCTGGTCCAGAGAATTGTGGACGAGCTCGTGGAGGAACGCCGGAAAGAGGTTGCGAGATCACGTCAGGAATACCTGCGCGACTGATACTCCGAGTTTCCAAGAGGCGGGACGCCTTGCGTCCCGCCCTTTTCTTTTGCCAATTTTGCTATAATAGACCCATGCCTGAATTACCTGAGGTCGAAACCGTGGTTTCTGAACTGCGGTCGAAGCTGAGAAATAAGAAAATAAAAGAAGTCAGGGTGCTGCTGCCGAAAATGGTCGCAATCGGTCCGCATACTTTACCCAATCTGAGACGGACCGATTCGCAGACAGCAGCAGACTTTGCGCGGACACTGCGGAATCAGAAAATTTCTGGTGTTTCTCGTCGTGCTAAAATGATTATCATTGATCTTGCAGGTAAGTACGCCATCTTGGTCCATCTTAAGATGACGGGCCAACTGATTTTTTTCGACAAAAAACATTTGGACAAGCAAATCAAGCTTTTGAATATTGAAAACACGAAAGCGGTCCACCTGCCTGCCAAGTCCACGCATGTAATTTTTGATTTTGCGGATGGATCGAAACTTTTTTACAATGACTTTCGGCAGTTTGGGTATCTGAAATTGGTCACAGATAAAGAATTGTCACAGGTTTCGGAGCTGCAAGGCTATGGACCAGAGCCTTTGGCCGCAAATTTCACGTACGTGAAATTTGCTGAACTGCTGAAGAAGAGATCCAACGCGCTGATCAAGCCGTGGCTTATGGATCCCACGATCATCGCAGGCATCGGCAACATTTATTCTGACGAAATTCTGTATTTTGCCAAAGTCCGGCCAGACAGACGAGTGAAAAGTTTGTCTGGGACTGAGAAAAAATTGGTTTTCAAAGGCATAAAAAAGATTTTGCAGGATGCAGTAAATCATTACGGCTCATCAGTCGGGGACTTTGTCAGACCCTCAGGCGACTGGGGCACGTATGGTCTTCTTCATAAGGTTTACGGCCGCGCCGGGGAAAAGTGTAAAAGATGTGGTACTATAATAAAGAGCATGAAATTTAATGGCAGGACGGGTTGCTACTGCCCGCGAGAACAGAGGTAGGTTCCTCCCCTAGAATAGGGGAGGTTAGGAGGGGTAGATTCCAGGATCTACCACCCCCAGCCCCTCCTATTCTAGGAGGGGAGAAAAAACCATGCAAGATGATAAATGGGAAGCGCTAAAAGAAGAATTGAAACGCAAGTTCAAAGTCGAAGATCAGCACTTTGAAGATTTGATTACGTCCACTGCGGATGGGCCAGTTATTTCTGGCAAGGTCGAAGTGATTATCTTCGAAACTCCCATGGGTAAGATCAAACTTGTGCGTGAAAGCAAACCCGTGGTCCTGGGCAAAAAAGAATTCTACAGTCATCAGCAGGGAAAAGCCGCCAGGACTGAGTACCAATTTTCAGACACAGAATTTTCTCACAAGATCAAAGCATATAAATTAGATGATGAAGACGAATGGAAGGAGATGGATGCTGCAGCATTTGGAAATTAAGGAAAATCAGAAACAAAAGTTAGCAGAGGCGATTGTTTCAACTCTAGTTTTTTTCAGTTTGTATAATTTACCTCTCTCTTCGCGTCGCGTTTTTGAACTACTGCTCGGAACTAGATCTACGCAAGCAGAAGTCGATGAGATGTTGAATTTTTTGGCAGTAAATAATCTCATTTTCACTCAGAATGGTTTGTTTGCGCTGAAAAAATGGGACGCAGCAGTATATAATGCCAATCAACTAGAGCTCACGAAAAAATGGCAGAAGATTGATCGCTATTTTTCTTGGCTTGCGGTTCTACCATTTGTCCGCCAGATCTCAGTGATCAATAGCTTGGCCCTAGGCACGGCTGACAGCGACTCAGACATTGATTTTTTGGTCATCACTAATCCTGGTCGGCTGTACTTTGTGCGATCAATCATCATTGTCCTGTTTCGCTTGCTCGGGGTTTACAAAACACGACAAAAAATCAAAGACAGATTTTGTTTTGGCTTTTTTGTCTCAGAGAGAAAACAAGATCTACACGAGCTATTGTTGAAACCTCAAGATCCGTATTTGGTTTTCTGGCTGGCAAACATGCGACCGATACTTGGTCGGCAAGCATACGAGCACTTTATGCAAGAAAATGCTTGGATTAAGACTTATTTCCCAAATCTTGAGCCGATAAATCGGCTGACTACAGTTAAGCGTTCGAGCTCGGCAATGAAAACCGTCAAAATTATTCTAGAAATTTTACTCTGGTTGCCAAGTTTGATTGCGGAACCCTTGCTTCGGAAGATCCATGTTAGTCATACTTTCAAGCTTGCTGAAAATAAAGCCCTAACCTCGACCACGATTGCAAATAAGGACATGCTGAAGCTGCATGGATATGATGTCCGAGCAGAGATCGCGTTTAGGTACCAGGATATTTTAGAAAATTATCAGAAATAGGGAAGCGGTGACCATCAGGGGCCACCGCTTCGGGAAAACAACAGGACTTTCGCCGGACCGCGCGCTGACTTGGTCTTTTTCTGCTTGCGCAACCTTCGCGCTTCCGCGCTGCGCAATCCCGCGACAACATGGTTGTAGCGTTCCAGACAGTGGGGGCAGCCGAAGATAGCTTCGTAGCGACTGACTGTTTTCGCGTTCCAGGATTTGGCGCGCATCAGGTCACGGAACTGCCTCGCAGTAGCGTGCCGATGCTTTGGTCTTTTCGCCATGCTTCTCCTATCGGATGACTTCGATTTCCAGCTCTGCCTGCGTTGTGATTCTCGCTCCTGGTTGCCGGTTCTGTTGAATGCTGGTTTCAGCCGCACGATTTAATTCATCCGGATCGACGTAGAAGATGAACGCAATCGTTTTGCCTCCTGCCGTGCCAGTACCGCGGCCGAGTGGTACCTTGTTGGCCATGTGGGTCCATCCTCCTTATGGCCTATAATAGCCGAGTTTTGATAGTCTTGCAAAGCTTGGGGTAACTGGTATAATAGATGGGCGAAAAAAATAAAAATCCCACCAGGGATTTTTTAATCAGAAAGGAAATCCATGAACATTAAACCACTAGGTGATCGAGTCTTGGTCAAGCCTCTCACTACTGAAGAGGTCACGAAGTCCGGAATTGTTTTGCCGGAGACTGCTGAGAAAGAGAAGAAGGAGCAGGGTGAAGTCGTAGCCATCGGCGCTGGCGAGAAAATTAAGAAACTCGGACTGAAAGTCGGGGACAAAGTTTTATTTGGCAAATATTCAGGCGAAGAAATCGAGGTCGGCAAGATTGATTATAAATTTTTAAAAGACGAGGATATCCTCGGAGTCGTGGAGAAATAATATGGCAAAAATGATACTTAGTTCCTCGGAGGCGCGAGAAAAAGTTATGGCAGGTGTCGACAAGCTTGCCAACATTGTCAAAGTGACACTAGGTCCCAAGGGCCGCAATGTGATTCTTGATAAAGGTTACGGCAGTCCGACGATTACGAATGATGGCGTGACCATTGCCAAAGAAATTCAGCTGGAAGATAAATTTGAAAATGTCGGAGCATCACTGATCCAGGAAGTGGCTGAGAAAACCAATGACGTAGCAGGTGACGGTACCACGACAGCTACAGTTTTGGCACAAGCAATCCTCAATCATTGGAAAGAATTGCGACACCAATCCGATGTGCTCTCAGTTCGTCGCGGTATCGAGAAAGCCGTGGCGTTTGTCGTGGAAGAACTGAAAAAAGTTAAGAAAGATGTGAAGACCTCAGAAGAGATCGCGCAGGTTGGAACCATTTCCTCGCTCGACACAGAAGTTGGCAAACTGATTGCCGAAGCTATGAACGAAGTCGGCAAAGATGGCGTGATTACTGTTGAAGAAGGCCAGACTCTGGGCCTGGAGAAAGAAGTCGTGAAAGGCATGCGTTTTGATAAAGGCTATGTCGCGCCATATATGATTACTAACGCTGAGCGCATGGAAGCGGTCTGGGAAAATCCGTATATTCTCATCACTGATAAGAAAATTTCCTCGATCCAGGAAGTGTTGCCCTTGCTTGAAAAGGTGGCGCAGTCAGGCAAGAAAGATCTAGTCGTAATTGCCGATGACATCGAAGGCGAAGCGCTAACTACTTTTATCTTAAACAAACTTCGCGGGACTTTTAATGTCCTGGCCATCAAAGCCCCAGGCTTTGGCGATCGCAGAAAAGAGATGCTCGCAGACATCGCAGCTCTCACAGGTGGAGAAGTGATCACTGAAGAACTAGGATTGAAGCTCGACACGGCTACTCTGGAGCAGCTTGGCCGTGCTCGCAAAGTGATTAGCACTAAAGAGAACTCGACAATTGTCGATGGCGCTGGTGATAAAGCACAAATCGAATCACGAGTGTCTCAGATTCGTAATGAACTGAAAAACACGACTTCGGATTATGAAAAAGAAAAGCTGCAAGAGCGCCTAGCTCGATTGGCCGGCGGTGTGGCTGTGATCAAAGTTGGCGCTGCCACCGAAACTGAGATGAAAGAGAAGAAATTTAAGATTGAAGACGCGCTCAATGCCACGAAAGCAGCTGTGGAAGAAGGAATTGTGGCAGGCGGCGGTGCAGCACTGGCGAAAATTGCTCCGAAGCTCGATGAATTTGCAAGTTCAGTGACTGCCACAGAGAGAATCGGAGTGATGATTGTCCGCAAAGCTATCGAGATGCCGCTGCGACAGATTGCGCAGAATGCCGGATTGTCTGAATCTTCAGTTCTAATGGAAGTGCAGCGAGCAGATGCAAACATAGGATTTGATTTTGGCGGATTTGATCCAAACAATTGGCGCGATGGCGTGAAAGATCTGATCGCCGCAGGAGTGATTGATCCAGTGAAGGTTACGAGGACAGCTCTACAAAACGCTGCATCCGTGGCAGGAGAATTATTGACCACAGAAGCAGTGGTTGTCGACAAACCAGAGCCGAAGAATGCTCCGAGTATGCCAAACCCCATGGGTGGAATGGATTACTAAGTCACGTAACACATATCACGTAACAAAACAGGGCCCGACGCGTACGCGCGTCGGGCCCCAATCTTATCGCTTCAGCGATGAATCGCTTGGCGATAGTAGTCTGAGAAGAACTGGTCGTAGGCGGGGTTGGGCACGACGTGAATCGTGTCCTGTCCCGCCTCTTTGATGAACGCTAGCCGACCTGCGATCTCCAGGTCGTAGAGCACAAACCGTAGATCGCGTTTGTACGTGCTACTCTTTTTTAGGAGCGGCAGGTCAAACGCTTTGCCCATGGTGTGCGTGGGCAGGCTCGTGATCGCGTTATCGTTGCTAGCGCGGAGTGCTCCCTGTGTCTGTTGCGTCCGCACGAGGCTGTTTACCTCGAGGGGTACGAACTTGCTGCCCTGAAGCAGGCGCAGTTCGTTGACCACATAGAGCAGGCAGCCTGCGGTTGGGGTTTCTGTCGCGACGTACTCGCGCTGATGGCTCAAGTCTTTCTCCGCGATCGGAGATGGCTTGTCCAAGCGAGGATAGAACCCCAAGTTCGGGTAAGGCAGGTCGACCAGTCGCCCTGCCTTTTTCGCGTTGCGGAGAGCGAGCAGGTCGCTGAACCGTAGCTGTTCGACCTGTTGTGGCGTGTAGTAGCTCCACATCAGGTTTGACAGCGGTAGCCGGCTACCGAATTGGTTGCGAAAGCGCTCCCACTGCTGATCGTAGGCTGCTGAGCTCTCGCGGAACAGCGAGAGCAGTCGGCGGGCTTCCATGACGTGGAAGTAGTATGTCGGCGCGAAGTCCGACTTTTCACGTGCACGGAAGAGGAAGTCTAGCACCTCAGGCTTGAAGTAAGGGGTGTTTTTGAAAAAAACTTCCGGGTAGGTGAGAGAATGATCCGCGATGATTTGCTTGACCGTGTCGAACCGTACCTCTTTGCGCATCGGCGAGACGAGCTTGCCGATGAGCTTCACTGGGCGAGGGATCCCAGTGTAGAGGCTGACGAGCTTCAGCACCGGACCGTCGCCATCGTGATATTGCTGGATGCTGAAGTCCATCTGGCCGTAGGTCCGAACAGCCGCTGCGAGCCGCCGACCCATAGCAGGGATGGCTTTGGCGGGATTGAGTCGTTCGTCCTCGTAGTCATCGACTTTTTTCTGGCCGACGACTACGCGCTTGCGCGATTTGCCTTTGCCCTGCCACTGGTAGATCGGTTCGGTGTGAGATCCGATTCTGCGATGGATGTCGAGCCCGGCGTCTTTCGCTGCGTCTTTCGTGAACTGTCCGATGCCGACTGGTCCTGTCGGACTTTTCGCATCAGCGATGCCGTGACTCTCGATGAAGATGAGCGCGGCGATGATGAGAGGGTCCACTCCGTTTTGCTGTCCGGCTTTCTGGATGATGGACCAGATCTTCGTCTCGAAGATCCGACGCGGTGCTTCTTTTGACTGAGGGTGGCGGAGAAGATAGAAGTCACTTGTCCGCTGGAGCGTGTCTGCGCGCGCGAAAATTTGCGCGGTGGTGAGCTTCGGGCGGTCCACGCCAATTCCTGCTATCCGTTCTGCGGAAGCAGTTTGAGCGGGGAGCACGAAGCTAACCAGCAACGTCACGACGATTGCCAGTTTTCTCATGTCTGCCTCCGTATACGAATTAAAGTGCGACTAACAGTCAAACTTACCTGATTTTAGCCAAAAAGTCAAGCTGTGGTAAAGAGATTTTGGCTAATTTTAGCCAAAATATAGGCAAAAGTCTTGACAACAGCGCCAAAAAGGAGTATGCTTATATGTTGCTTTAAAAATGAATAACAGTGCTTATTCGTTCAGGACCGAATGAGCCACGTAACACGTATCACATAACACGTAACAAAGCGTCCTGAAAAAGGACGCATTTTTGTTTACAGAATTTCTTCTTTCCTAAGTTTTTACGAACTCGAAAATTTGGGAAGGGAGAAATCCCTAAGTGTCCGGTTGCCTGAGGAAAATTAGGAGACATGTGTGAGAAACCCATCGGAAAGGCGAAACTATCCCTATTTATAGGACCACTGATTTTGAGACACAAGCTTGTGGCGAGCCTATGTGCTCCCCAAAGACAAGCTAACTCAAGCAGGTCCAAAGCTCCAGAAGGAGCAAGAGCGATAGTCGAGCTGGAACGGTGACGTCCCGAAAGGGGCTGGGTAAGCACGGTCTCACCCTCAGGTGAGCTAGGAGTGAGCTAACAGCTAACCAGGAGGACTGCAGTGACGTAGTAGGACTAATGCTCATAAGAGCTGGCATGCGTCATACGTTAGGGGCTTGGCCGCAAGGCTGAGCCCCGCCCATTCTTAGTAAATTTTGTTTCTAGGACATTGGGCACTATCTAGGTTTAAGAGGGATAAATCTACATTTGCCCGTTAACTTACCTAAGTTAGTACCCAATGTTCTGGAAGCACGAAGGCTTCCGAAGTTTCAGGAGGAGCTTAGGATGACTGGACGGAAAATTGGTCAGCACACGGTTCAGATGGCGATGCAGGCGATCGAACACTTCTACCGAAAGTACGAGGCCAAGTTCGATACGCCGACCATCGTGGCACTAGCGATCGCTCTGTACGAGTTTCGCGAACACGGCGATTCGCTCGAGCTGACGCCGTACGAGAATGCGTTTCGTCGAATCATGATTCTGCGCCACGACCGCAGCTACGGGAATAACAAAGGTCGTGTCGCTCTCGTGTTCGGTTACAACGGATTCGATGAGGCTAAGACCGACGAGCTCAACGAACTGATCAACCGGTTCACGAAGAACGAGCTGATCAGCGAGTAATTCCCAGCGGCGTCAGCGCCTGCTGATGTCGAGACAAGACCCCACCATCCAACCCCACCAAGTGCAAGAGGGACTTCGCAAGTTTGTCCCTCTCCTGCCAGTAAACTTTATTAATAGAGTTTAGTGGCAGGGTGTACCAGATAGTTCTTTCGTTTCTTGGTTTGCGCTGAAAAATGCGCGAGTGAGGTAGAAATGCACAAGATCCGACCGATCATCGCTCGGCTGGTTGAACTCCGCGTCGTCGGTACCCTGTTCAACATCATGCCGTTCGTCGTCGCGCGACTGTTCCTCAGCTACGAATCAACGTCGATCTACGCGGTGGCTACTTCGGGCTTCGTGAACTTCTACGTCGTGATGGTCGGTGTCATCGCGACGCTCGTGCTCATCGCCTATCTCGTGTGGGTGATGATGGACGAGGCGTACGAGGAGCTGAGGTCCTGGGCCATGATCTGCTGGGTCGAAGAGCTCGACGGCAACGTCGTGCTCCATCGGCACTACCCCGTCGCTTAGGTTCTAAAAGCTAACGGACGGGCATGGCGTCCGCAACAAATCTAAAACCGGCCGAGCGGAAATCTCGGAGTCCAAGGAGGACTTATAGCAAACTAATTGCTGGGGTCACATCGCAGCGCCCACCAAAGACTGCGTCAGGGTTGGATGTCCCGAGGGACTACATCCTGTGAAGGGAGCGAAACCAGTTTTTCGTTCCTCTCCCTTCCCTTGCTTCGAAGATATTCGAGGCAGAGGATCGGAAATTGTTTCTACCACGTTGGGCGCAGGTCTTGTATCTGTTCCTAACGTTGTGGAAGCACGAAGGCTTTCACAAATCAGCAGGAGGACTGCATGGATATAAGGTTGAAGGTCGGTGATCGGGTCAGATTCCGTCAGAGCGCGATCGAAAACGAAGACCTCTCGGACGAGAGAGTGGCCCAGCTTCCGCGAATCATAGAAGATCTCGAGGAAGGCATGAAGCGCATGTCTGAAGACGAAGCTCAGTTTCAGATGCATCACCTCGAGCGCTTCAGGGAAGAGCTGGTCTGGATCCAGATCGTTCGCTCCACGAACACCTATCGGGTTTCTCAGACGAGAACCTGGATGGTGGTCACAGAGGACGAGAACGGTCAGTCCGAAGAGATACAGCAGCAAGACGTTCTTCTCGAAGGAGTCACGATAGTATTCTACACCAGGGAAGATTTCTCATCGGACTGGTTCGAGATCGTTGAGTAGTCTGTCGTAGACCTAGGTTCCCCTGGTAGTCAGAAGCAAGACCTTGTGACCGTTCGTGCAGAAGACCGGCGCTAAGTAAGCGCAATGTAAGCAGTCGGACGAAAGTCCGCCGTGGATAGCAAGCAAGTTGCGTCTACGTTCTATTTCCCTTAAATGGGACTGATGAGTCCGTGAGACCCGGACGAAATGGAAAGCGTTATTCGGCAGCGCGACGCGTATCGGTAACCGTTAAACGATACGCGCAGCTCTGACGTAAACCGCGAATTTGTTTTCAGGACATTGGGCACTTATCTTGGTTTCGCAGGGAAATCAATATTTGCCCTCAAAGCAATCAAGCTTTAAGTACCCAATGTCTCGGAAGCAAACAAGCTTCCCTGATTTCAGGAGGAATTCAATGATTCGCTTGAGTGTCGTTCTTCGCACCGGCCTCGCGTGTGTGATCGTCCTGGCCTTGGTTGGTCTGGTCGTGGCCCCGCAGATGGGTCTGCTCATCACCGGTCTGGACTTCGTGTTCGGGCCGTCGATGTATCAGATCATCCGCGACACAGAAGACCGTCCGGTCCGCTACTGGCACGGACTGACCGTCGCCAGCATGTTCTTCGGCTACCTTCTTATCGGGGTCGCAGCGGCCTCGATGAAGTACTAACCGAACTGTTCTGTTCAGGAGGAATTCGATGGTCGAACTCGCAACGGAATTTCCGGATGGCTCGAACAAAATGGTACGGTACCCGGATCGACCTTTTAAGGGAGAGAAAGTCCATCTCTTCCTGGAGGGCGGCGAGCAGTTCTTCGTGGACGATGTCGTCCACACGGCGGTTCTCACGACGCGTCCGGGCGGACTCGAGCCCACGATGAAAGTCGTGCTGGGTGTGATTCCGACGCCGGAGAATGAGTCCGCGCCGCGCTGGTAATCATTCCCGTTTCACCTTCGCCCGCGGCCTGTTCTGGGAAGCGGCAAGCCTGCCAGAAGTAGTTCCCACCAAATGACAAGCGAGAGACCTGCAATTTAGGTCCTCGCTCCCGTCCAGAGGTCGTGATCTCATATATCACGACTTGTGGAAGGGACTTGTTCCCACTATTCTGAATACTTAACTGTTGTAACACGGATATTGTAAATGGCCGTAAAGTTCGCTAAGCATTCAGAGTTGTGGGCGCTCGGACCGTTACAGAAAAATGACGTCTAAATTTTACTAGCCATAAAATTTAGACTAATTGGTCGGCCTCGATGCGGTGAAGCATCTTCGGCCTGCCAGTTCATTTTTCTACAAGGTCCTCGCTAAAGGTTATAATGGAAGGCAGTGTTTCTTCCTAAGTTTTGGAAAAGTTTCCAAAATTTGGGAAGGGATGTAACGGATCGTTCTTTCGGTTCTCGTTTGCGCCATGTGCGCGTGAGGTGAGTGATGCAGAAGTTCCGAACTATTCTCGTGATCCTGATTGGTGCAGTCCTCGCGAGCGGGTGTGTGGACGATTCGCATCAAGCCGGCGAGGTGATTGAGGCGCCGGCATTGAAACAGCCGGAACAGACCTCAGCGCCAGGCGAGCAGATGTACGCGTACCTGGCCATGAATCAGGACGGTCGGCCTGAAGAGATGGTTGAAAAGATTTTCGAGGTTCTTCAGGGTTTCCATTCGAAGCATCCGGAGACCAAGATTCTCTTCTGGAACATCGAGAAGCAGCAACCCGCTGAAGGTACGTCCCCTCACGTATTCGGTATCTGGGTCACGTACGAACACAAGTAGGAGGAGTTCGTGGGTGAAGAAGCGAGATGGTCACAGATCGTCTCGCCCCTCTTCCAGAGGATTCTAGTAATTAGTACTTACTAGTTAGTAATTAGAATTCAGTGGAAGGGAAGAAGTTATTCCTGTTCTTCCTCCCGCCCCTGAGTTGCACTCTGATACCTCGTCGTATTATAGTGAAGCCCAGAGGTGGGCCTAGGTTCTTTTCATTACTATAGCTTGCACCGGGAGGTGCGTTTATGAAGACAGTTCTCGGAGTGATCTTCGGGGCGCTGCTGTTCGTGCTGGCGCTCCACCTCGAGCCGCCGCAAGCGGTGAATTCGGTGGATCACTGGCTGATGGCGCTCGGGCTTTCTGACGGTGCAGTGAGCATCGTCGAAGGCGTGGCTCTCGTCGGCCTGATGACTGCAACGCTGCTGTGCTTCGGTCGCTATTCGCGGCCGACGATACCATGGGACCGCTGAGAAGGCGGGAAGGAGGAAACGCTATGATCCGTTGGATCCTCGGAAGAATCTGGCGTTTCCTGAACGGAATGCCAGAACCCTACGTTCGGATAGAAAGGCGACCATCGAGGAGGTCAGAGCCCTCCTGGCGACCCAAGGATACTGAGGAGGACTTACGCGACTTCGGCCGTCTGGTCGATCTGCCCGCCGAGACTGAGCCTCACTTCCTTCGCGTGGTCGGCGGCAAGGATGTGGTCGATTGATAGTTCGCCCGCTGCGTCGTAAACAGCGTTTTGCACCAGGCTACGGCCGAGGTGTGTAAGGAAAGTATGAAGAAAAGGTTCTCGGATTTGATGCGGGAGCTGGAACTCGATCCGGTGAGCATCCTGCTCGTCGGCGGGATCGTGACAGTTGTCATTGGGGCAATTGTCATTATCTTCATTCGCGTTCCGCAGATGCAGGAGCGCCGAATGGCCATCGAGCGGCGGATCGACGAGAACGGCCGCCGTCGCGCAGAGGAATGCCATCAGTCGCCGGGCTGCGAGCCAGGCACGCAGCGCGACATCGCGCTGCCGACTGAAACGGCGGAAGCCGTTCCTACAAGTAAATAGAGAAGGGTGGGGACCCCAGCCCTACCCAACAAGCGGAGGAGACATGTTTGCAAGAAGGGGAGCTCGTAGTCAGAACACACGACTACGCTCCCCCGATCGATTTATCAAACTTAGTTCTCAGCTATCTGCCAGCGAATTCAATAAACTATTTATAGCTTGTTGAATCTCCTGTTCGCTGGCAGGTAATTGGGAATTTTTAATTAGCCGCAAAGCAGTAAGTTGACTCAGTAGCATTTTTATGATATAAATTCTAGGCTAATTCTAATTACTAACCTATGGCAGTACCAAAGAAACATAAGACACGGTCGGGAAGAAACCAGAGACGAGCGCATGATCACCTGAGTGCGAAAGCTTTGTCAGTTTGTTCTAATTGCAAATTTCCGAGTTTGCCTCATGAAGTTTGTCCCAACTGCGGATTTTATAAAGGCAGACAGGTAATCAAGATCAAGACGAAGACCAAAGCCAGGCAGTAAAAATTCGATAGAGCGATTATGTTCTATTTCGTCTATATTTTATATAGTGTTAAATTTAATCGCTTTTACGTGGGTTTTTATCCTAAGAATTTAGAAGAAAGAATAGCGAAACATAATCGCGGAGAAGTTTTTTCTACCAAGGCTTATAGACCATGGGAACTGGTTTTTTACGAAGCGTATCGCAACCAAAAAGACGCGCTTAGAAGAGAAAAATATTTGAAAACAAGTCAGGGTATGAAAATGCTAAAATTCATGCTTAAAGAGTATCGCGAAGAAAAAACTAATCGAATTTTACTGCCTGGTAAAGCCGCCGAGCCTCGTAGGGCAGTGAAATTTGATCGCGAAGCGAATAAATAATATTTATCAAATTTCTACTGCCCTATGGCCAACAGGCACCTTTCCAGAACAGTCGCAATGCAGTCCCTATACGAGTGGGATTTTAACGACCGCAGCAAATCGCTTCTGAAAATTACGGAATTTAACGTGAAGCAGTTTGCGCCAGGGCTCGAGGATCCTGCTTTTATTTTTGATTTGATAAAAGGGGTAGAAGAGCATTTACCAGAAATCGATAAGATTATAGTCAAAACAGCGCCTGAATGGCCACTAGATCAGATTACGGTAATTGACCGGAACATCTTGCGGCTTGGTATATACGAACTAATGTTTGCAAAGGAAGTGCCGCCGAAAGTGGCGATAAATGAAGCTGTGGAGCTGGGCAAAGCCTTTGGCGGCGAGAGTAGTGGCAAGTTTATAAACGGCGTGCTAGGAACTCTATATAAGCAGCTGCCAGAAGAAGAGCGGCTGGCAGGCGAGGCAAAAGAGGACAAAAAAGAGTAGTTTTGGTATAATTTATCTATGAATAAAGAAGAACTTATTAATACATTGGCTGGCAAGCTTTCCATCGGCAAGACTGACGCAGAGCGCATGCTTCATGCTTTCGTGGATGTGGTCACTGATACGCTGAAAGCCGGGGGAGAGGTAAACATCTCAGGCTTCGGCATGTTTCTGGTAAACAATCGCTCCGCTCGCATGGGAGTGAATCCTCAGAATCCTTTAGAGAAAATTCAGGTCCCAGCGACCAAGGTTCCGAAATTCAGAGCTGGTAAAAATTTGAAAGAAGCTGTACGCCAAAGCTAATTAGAAAATCAAAAGCCGCCGAACAGGCGGTTTTATTTTTTGGTCGGGGTGCTGGGAATTGAACCCAGTCTATCTGCTCCCAAAGCAGACGTACTACCGGTATACGACACCCCGTTATTTAACTATCAAGACCTATCAAGCTGATTGTGGATAATCTTTTCTGGAGCGGGTGAGGGGAATCGAACCCCTATCTTCAGATTGGAAATCTGAGGTATTACCACTATACGACACCCGCTTCACCAATGCCCAAAAAGTTTAACAAAAAACCAGGTAATTATCAACCCTTTTTTCATGAGTTTCAATGCTTGACAAAAATAGGGGTTTGCATTATAATATTGACAATCGATGATAATCTTTGAGCGACAGCTAAATACCGCTAAATTTTAAGACCTCGAAATCGTATATTTCGCGGCCTTTTTATTTGCATATTTATTTGTTTCCACAGGTTTCTCGATGTTTGTATGAGCAGTGTAACTGCTGATACAAACGGGCGTCTTATCAAATGGAATTAAACTAGAAGCCAAGCTTTTGAGCCTTTGGCTGGTCGATCTTAGGTTTTGGATTCACTTACAGTTTAGTTCCACAATTAATCAATTGTTTACTGGTTTGTTTCTGTGAGGATTGGTTGTCTCATATGAATAACTAATCTTTACACGAAATCGGCCTTTAAACAGGAGAATACAATGCAATTATCTACCTCAGCACGCAAAGCTGTGGCTCTAGGTCTTACTGCGTCCACTGTATTGTGGGCATCAGTTATGGGCTTAGCTCCTCTTACTGCTTCTGCTGCTGTACATAGCGATGGTTGTGTGGTCCTCTCTGGCGGTGTTGTTTGGTTGATCACCAACGGCACTCGACGCGGATTTACATCTGCGGAAGTCTTCGCTTCTTCTGGCTACAACTTCTCACAAGTGGTTGGAGCAACAGCTGAAGATGTGGCTTTACCAGCGGGTCCTATCATGACCTACGCTGACGGTACCTTGGTCAAGGGTCCAAACGATCCACTCGTTTACTTAGTAACCGGTGGCTCGAAGCGACCATTTGTTTCAGGTGCTGTCTTTACCGGTCTTGGATTTAGCTTTGCTAACATCCAACAGGCTCCAGCAAACACTTTTGCTGATTTGCCAACCGGTGCCAATCTTGACAATGCTTCTTCCGCCCATGGCGCAGGAGTATTAGTCATTTCGAATGGCGGTATCTGGCTCATGACAGCCAACGGCCGAATGGGTATGCCATCTATGGCCGTGTTCCAATCTTACGGTTACATGCTCAGTCACGTAGTCGCAGCTAACGCTGCTGATCTTGCGATGGCTGATCAGGGTGCGCTTGCTTCCCGCCCAGCTTGTTCTGGCGGCGGCACTCCAGCCCCAACTTCTGGAAATGTCAATGTAAGCTTGTCTTCTGACTCTCCAGTTTCTGGAACCGTAATCGCCGGTCAAGCTTTGGCTGACTTGGCTCACTTCAACTTCTCAGGCTCTGGTACTGTTACCATGCTGAGATTGAAGAGAACTGGTGTCTCTGCTGATTCAACTTTGTCCAATGTCTATCTTTTCAATGGCAATGTCCGAATTACAGATTCAGCCACAGTTTCTTCTGGTTTCATTACCTTCAACAACGCAAGCGGATTGTTCAACGTTAGCGGTTCAACCGTTATCTCTGTCCGATCTGACATTGCATCATCCACCTCAGGTCAAACTGTAGGTGTGATGGTTGACTCAACCTCACTCTCAGGTGGTGTAGCTGTCGGCACTCCAGCTGGCAGTCTCTTCACTGTCGCGGCTGCTCCTACGACTTTCGCGACTGTGGACTTCAACACCACTACCACTCCAGCCGGCGCTACCATTACTGCCCAGAACGATTACGTGATGTGGCAGAACGTGGTTGCAGTTGGCAACAACCCAGTGGTCTTAAAGAGTTTACGCTTACGCCAAATCGGTTCAGTCTTCTCGACTGATCTTGGTAACTTCCGTCTCTACGTAGATGGAACTCAAGTTGGTTCTGCTGTCTCTGCGATGAGCTCAGATGGCTACATCAACTTCGATCTCGGCGTTGGTGTAAACCTCTCAACTGGTAACCGAACTGTGAAAATGGTCGGCGACATCATCTCTGGCGCTAACCGCAACTTCCAATGGTCGTTGCGTGTCACTGCCGATGTATTGGTGGTCGATCCTCAGTTCAACCAACCAGTACTTCCAACTGCCAATGGCTCAACCTTCTCAGCCAGATCAACTGGTGCTGAGAATATTGACACTGGAACTCTGACTTTCACAAAGAGATCAGATTCCCCATCTGGCAACGTAGTCCTCACCGCTTCTGGTGTGACTATGGCTAAGTTTGACGTCAAAGCTGCTGGCGAAGACATGAAGGTTGAATCCTTGCGTGTCACCGCCACTGAAGATGACAGTGACACTGCGTACTGTCTACGCAATGGCTCACTCTTCCTAGACGGAGCACAAATCGGTTCAACCGCTTGTATCCGTGGCGCTTCTGACTCCACTGCTACTTACACTGAATACACCTTTGGCTCATCCTTCATCGTGAAGGCCGGACAAACCCGCGTACTCGAAGTCCGCGGCGATGTCTATGACAGCCAAGGTGCAAACGGTGTAACTGCCAATGACACTATCCGCATTGACATCGTGGGTTCATCCAACGTCTTGCGCTTAACGTCACTTGGCTATGTCAGCAGACCTGCTTCTACTGTTTCAGGTAACACCCTGACTGTAGCGACTGGTTCTCTGACTGTGGCTAAGAACACTGCTTATGCCAACCAATCCTTTGTCGCGCCGAAGTTTGGCTACAAGATTGGTTCATACACCATCCAAGCTTCGACCACTGAAGGGGCAAACATCACTTCAGTTGTCATTGACTTGGACGAGAACCTAGCCGACGCCTTTACATCAAGTGCCATTACCAACCTCTATGTTGTAATGGGTTCATACACCTCTCCTATAAAGGCTACTGTCACTGCTTCGGACAACACCTTCTCGACGAACGTCTCTATCGCTCCTGGGGCAACCATGAATTTGGATGTCTACGGCGATATTGCTGCTTCGTCAACGAACGGGAGTGGTGCAGCTGATACTCTAGCTTCATCCGCCACTGTGTCATACACCACCACTGCTTCATCCACTTCTACCTCTGCCACTGAAGTTGTGGGTCAAACTCTGACCTCGACTTCTGGCACGTTCACCACATCACTCGATCAGAGCTCACCTCTGAACCGAATTGTGGCTGCTAACCAAGAAGTGGAAGCTATGGACTTCCGCATTACCTCAACCAACGAAACCTACACTGTCAAACAGGTACAAGTGAAGGTCACATCCGCAACTGTCTCTTCTGCAATCGTAGAAGCCAGACTCTATTACGGATCAACGTTGCTGGGTACTGCGCCATTCGTACAAGCTACCAACACTGCAGCTTTGTTCACAGGACTTGAGACCAAGCCTGAATCAGTGATTGCGCCAAATGGCTTTAAGACTTACACAGTCAAGCTTTTGCTCAACACTATTGGCTCGAGCTCAGGTACCTCACAGGTCAATGCAGCTACTACTTTGGACTCTGTCGAATACCTCGACAGCCAAGGTGTAGACACCACTGACACTAACGACCGAGCTGGCAATGAATTGTATGTCTACAGAACCATTCCAACAGTCAGTCAAGTGGCTGTGACGAATGCCAAGATTGTCAATGGCAACCCAATGGATCTCTACAGCTTCACAGTAACTGCCTCCAGCCAAGGTCCGGTATCGGTCAAGCAATTTACTTTCCCGATTACCTGGACTGATGGTAGTGGTGCTAGCGATACTCTGAAGATGGATTCATGGAAGTTCTTTGAAGATGGCACTGACATCACTGACCGCGTGGTCATCCAAGACCAGGGCGGCAATGATGCCGAAACCACAAACAATGTCACTGAAGCGGACAGCAAGATCCATGTATCTTGGAACACCACTTTGGAAGGCGTTGTCAATGCTGGTGCCACGAAGACCTACAAACTCCGAGCCACTCCACAAGGCTTCAACACGACTGATGCTGCAGCCAATCCGGCTGACAACTTCGGTCTGTACCTCGCTGGCGATGCAGCTCATAACGGCACTTCAATCTACCTCAACGGTACAGCAACTGCTACTACCATCTGGGGCATGAAGAGCACTGCGGCTGCCACTGGTACTGGTACACTTAAGAACTTCATCTGGTCAGACCAGAGCGCTGCTCCTCACAACGTGAACGAGAACGCCAGTTCTTCTGGTGACTGGGCTGATGGCTACAAGGTTCTAAACCTTGACCTCAACTCACAAACCTTCAACGACTAATTACTTAGTAGTTTAGGTTTACCACAAAACCCGCTTCGAGAGAGGCGGGTTTTGGTTTTTGGTAACCTTGGCTTCTTGTTTTCGATTAAAAAATTGGGTAGAATAATTTTATGAATCCCGTTATGAATAAAAGAGTATTGGCAGGCCTGATAGTGGCGATCCTTCTAGCTGTTGGTTCAGCGGCTTTGGGCCGGTATTTAGATCACAAAAAAGAACTGGCATACCAGGCCAGTTTGATAAGTTATCAGGAGCCAAGTCTGACACCAGAAGCCAAGAAATTTTACGAGCAGCGACTAGCTGCTTCCGAGAAAGCGCTGACAGAGCTTAAAAGTGATGCGGATAACACGACTAAGTTTAACGCTCACATGAATGTGGCAAATGCCAAGTTTAGTTTGGGTTTTTATGCGGAGGCTAGAAGTGAGTATGAGCAGGCCTTGATGTTTTTTCCAAATGACGCAGACACGCTGCATATTTACTCGACTGGTCTTGCAGCTATGAAAGATTATAAAGCTGCACTAGCAGCAATTTTAAAGGCCATTGATCAGAATCCGAAAAATCCAGATTTTTGGAAATGGCGGATTGCTTTAGAAAAAGATCATTTTAATTCTGATAATGGCTATATCAATGATCTATATGTGCAAGCGCTAAACAAAACTGAGAATGAGATCAGTATGGTCACGGCTTATGCCAAATTCGCAGAAAGTATCGGCAACCTCCAGGTCGCTTTGGATTACTGGCAGAAAGCGATCATAATTGAACCAGTGAAAAAAAGTTTTTATCAACCAGAAGTAGATCGTCTAAAAAAATTGCTTAAGCAATGAAAATAAAGCTCGGGTATTTAGGGGCAGGAGTCATCATTGGCCTTTTAGTGAGCTGGCCGATTTTGCGTTTAGTGCAGGCACATCGAGATTTGTCACTTTTTTCAGATGTCGGACCAGTTAGAGAAAAAGACTCAAATTATAAATTTATCAATCCACTCTTAAGCTATGATTTACCAGAAAGTAAAGAGTTTGGCGAATATTTGCAATTGAGCCGAAAATTGTCAGATCTGATCGATTCGGACAAGAATCAGAATCTGGCCACTGATGTTTCGGTTTATTTTCGTAATAGCAAAGGCCGCTGGGTCGGGATTAATGACAACGAGCGCTACTATCCTGCTAGTCTTCTGAAGGTCGTAGTTATGATGGCTTACTACCAGCAGGCCCAGACGAATCCTGAAATTTTAGACAAGCAGCTGACTTACACTCCAGAAATTCAAAATCAGGTAACAACCTCAGAATTTAATACACCATCAACTCTTAAATTAGGGGATAGCTATAAAATCGATGATTTGATTCGCGGCATGATCGTCGATTCGGACAATGGCGCGACTTTCACTCTGATCAATTCTCTGAACGGAAAAGATTTAGATGAAATTTACTCTGACTTTGGACTCAAAAGTCCCAATAGCACGAACAACTATGAAATTTCTGCTAAAGATTATTCATTATTTTTCCGTATCCTCTACAATGCTACGTATCTGAATCGAGAGTATTCAGAAAAAGCATTGTCACTACTCTCGCAAGCAAGTTTCAAGGATGGCTTGGTAGCAGGTTTGCCTGCCAAAACTGTTGTTGCTCATAAGTTCGGCGAACACATTGTCGACCAAAGCACTTTAGAACTTCACGATTGTGGTTTGATCTATGCCAAGCAATCTTTTCTACTCTGTGTCATGACTCGAGGTGGTAAAGTAGAAGATTTAGAGCGAGTGATTCGCGATATCACTGCTTTGGCCTACAAAGAGGCGGAATGAGCACCAAGGACCGAAAAAATTTGACAAAATAATTAAACAATCGTACTATAAATATACGATTGCTTTCGTTTATGAAAGAAAAATCAATCTAAATATCGTTGCTTTTTGTTTAACAAATTCGGTCGATTAAGTTAGGCAGTAAGCAGTTTTGGTATCAATTAATCTAAAAACTTAAACTATGAAAATCAACTTAAATTTGAGCAGACAAAGAATTCTTATGGTTAGCGTTCTTTGCTTTGCTTTTGCGTTTTCAGCCACAGCAGCTTATGCTGCTTTGACTTTTGGTTCAACTTCGATTACTACTGATGGTGATTATACCGTCACTACTGTAGCTGGTTCGACTGTCACAATTGGTGCAGCTACTACCACTGGTTCATTTGCTGTAGGTGGTGGTTTGACGACAGGTACAATTACCCTTGGTAATACTTCTCAAACTGGTTCGACAACTATTAACACTGGCAACGCTACTGGCACTACAACTACCTCTGGAGTCGTAGTCTCAGCAGGCGCTTTGACTTCAGGCACCGGCCTTTATGTGGTGGGTAGCGGAGCTACTTTAGCCACAGGCGGCGCTGTAGAAAATATTGCCATGGGAGCCGCCACAGCTGGCAATGGTTTAACTGTTTCTTCAACTGGTGTCTATGCAGGAACTGGACTCGTCACTGTGATTGGTAACTCAGCTACGACCGGCACATTAATTGCAGTCAGCGGCACGGGCCTTACTTCAGGTACGGGATTGGCACTCACTGGAGGTGGAGCGAATATGACTTCATCCGGAGCTGCAGAATCCATTAATATGGGCGCAGCGACCGCTGGCAATGGTCTGACGATTTCTTCGACAGGCGTCTATGTCACAGGTAGCTCAGGCTTATTAAACGTCACTGCCAACTCAGCCAGTACTACTACTGGTTTGGTTCAAGTTTCCGGCACGGGTCTTACAAGTGGCGTGGGAGTGCTGGTCACAGGTGGTGGAGCGAATATGACTTCATCCGGAGCTGCAGAATCCATTAATATGGGCGCAGCGACCGCTGGCAATGGTCTGACGATTTCTTCGACAGGCGTCTATGTCACAGGTAGCTCAGGCTTATTAAACGTCACTGCCAACTCAGCTAGTACAAGCACAGGATTAGTCCAAGTTTCAGGCACAGGCCTGACTTCTGGTTCTGGAGTTTTGATCACTGGCGGTGGTGCAAACATGACTTCTGGTGGTAAAGCTCTGGAAATCGCAATGGGCGCAGCTACCACTGGTAACGGTCTATCTATTACCTCTACTGGTGTTTATGTAGGCACTGGTGGTTTGTTAGCAGTAACTGGTAACTCAGCCACAACTGGTAACGTTGCTGTTGTTAACGGGACTGGTCTGACCACAGGTGCAGGAGTTTTGGTAAACGCTACTGCGGCTACTCTGACCACAGGAGCCTACTTCCGAGCAAATGATGGCTCGAACAATGTTTTCTCGGTTAAATTAGGAGGTCACTTGTCTTCTGCTGGCACTGCTCCAGCTGCGGGTGCTGCCACCGGTATCGGCGGCGGTACGATTACCGTAACTGGTACTGATACTAAATTTAGTATCTCTAACGGTACAAACTGGACAGCAGCTTCTGGTAGCGTTCCATTTACCTTTGCCAAGACATACGCTTCAGCGCCACTATGCTACCTCACAGCTGCCAATGCAGCAGCAGCAGCACAAGCCGGCAAGCCGTACCTGACTACTTCGGCAACCGTAGTAACCTTTAACTTCCAAACCACAGCCACAGCCAGCCAAGACATTTGGAACATTCTCTGTATTGAATAAGCTTACCAATCCTTATCATTAAACAAAACCAAAGCCTTATGAAAAAAACATATAGGAAAGTTTTGGAAGCAATGGCTTTAGGATTGGGCTTAAGCTTGCTGACTACAACTGTCGCTTTCGCTGCCGCGGATCTGAACTGGTCTGCGAATACGAACATCAGTATTGGTGGGCACACTTATGTGATTTTGCAAAACACTACTCCTGAGGCAACTACACTAACTGTGGGTACTAGTACCATCACAGTCGTAGTCCCTGGCGCTTCAGTGTTTACCCTGCAATCTACTGATAAGTATGTCCTAAACAATGACAAGAGTATTGCGAACAACTGTTCGTCTTCAGACAACAGATTAGAAATCATTGGTCCGAAGACAGTAGTCATCACTCCTGCTGCCACAGAATGTAGCCCAGCTAACAACCCTGTTGGCGGTGGCGGAGGTGGTGGCGGTGGCGGAGTTCCTTATCCGACTCCTTACCCAACCCCTGCAAGCTATGCCACTCCGGCATACGCGTATCCGACCCCAGCAAGCTCGCAGCCAGGTCCGTTCACAGCTTCTGTGAAGGCCAATGCGACTTCAGGCAACGGAATTAAAAGTCTACAACAATTCTTAAATGCTAACGGGTTTCCAATCGCAAACTCAGGGCCTGGTTCTCCGGGTCATGAAACCAAGACACTTGGCAATCTGACCAAGAAAGCTCTGAAAAATTATCAAAAAGCCGTTGGCCTCAAGCCTACTGGCAAACTTGATAAGGCCACGCTTGATTATCTAAAAGCAATCGGCTTCTAAAAACTGAATAGTTTGATTTCTTTACAAAAATGTGCTATAATCTAAGCACATTTTTGTTTTGATTGAAATAAAAACACCAATAAAATGGCCCTTGATAACGAGCAATTAAAACAAGCTTTGGTTGGCAGCAATGTAGTCACTGCTGATAATTGGGAAGGCTTAGTAGCAGAAGCAATTTCTAA
>CAYOPE010000002.1:0-28974 GCA_964405805.1 uncultured Candidatus Saccharibacteria bacterium
ATCTTTTTCGGCATCAAGATAAGTTGTCGGTTTTTTCTTTTCCGCAGCGGAAGCGGCAGTTTCATTCTTCACTCCGTTCACTTCATTTCCCGAGCGCGCATCTATCGCCAAACAATTATATCCGAGATGACAAAACTTGCTTGCGGTCTCAGCATATTCCGCGCGGCTGTAACCCGCCTGGTGGCAAAGAATCATATAGGGAAGCGAATCGCTTACCAAATACAAATCAGCAGTTATCACAACTCCATCGGAAGAAGGAAAAGTAATTTTCTGCGCTGCTTGCGGACTTAATTGCGGAAAATAAAAAAGTGAAAATAAAATTATTGCAGGCAACCGAAACATTAAACTAAATTACAAATAACTTTTCACTGCCGAATAAACTTCGTCCACAGAAATTGTTTTCATGCAAACGTTGTTATTTCAGGGAGAAAAACAGATGATTGAAAACGCTTCCGCACGGACTAAAGGCGAGTTCTTTCCAGATGACGTGAGCATTTTTAGAAAGCGGTCAGAAAAGTTTCGGAGTTTCGGGTCCGAATAAAATAATAGTGTGAATGTTTGTGAGCGAAGAAAAATGCCCGGGACCACTGTCATTTGTCACGAGAATATCAGAAATAGAATAAAGTGCGAGCAATTCCCTCATGGTGGTTTTTCCAGCGAACGAGATCGCTCTTGGAGAATTTATTTTTGCGCAAATCTCCTCGGCAGATCTTTGTTCGGATGGAGCGCCAGTGATAATGATTCGGTTGTTTGAATTTTCTGCAAGAATTTTTTTTCCGAGTTCAACAAATTTTTCCGATTCCCATTTTCTCAATGGTAATAAGTCACTGGCATTAGGATTCAGGAGAATAATTTTTTCTTCTTCTTTCTTTGCCAGTCGTTCGCTCATTTCTTTTTTCTCATAATCTCTCGGAGTAAAAACAGGAAGCGATGAAGAAAGATTGCTTTGCGGAATTTTCATCATCGGAACTTCGGAAGGATTTTGCAAAGACGATTCAACAAGAGAATAATAAAAAACAAAAGTTGGAATTAAAGGAAACTTTTCCGCCAGGGGGTGATAAAATTTTTGCAATAAAGTTTGTGGTAGTTGATTTGCCATTGGTTCCAGTGACACCAATGACAATAATTTTTTCAGAAGGACTGCCATAAATGAAAGATGCCAAATAAGCCAAGCCGAGATGATACCAGCTTAGCAAAAATTTTGGAACAACTTTTTTAATCAGTTCTTTGATCATACAGATTGGGCAGTGCCGCGATCATACCAAGGACTGTGAAAAACATCAGTCTCCCCTGCTGAATTGTAACAAAATAATGATCAAACTGTCCCATGACCAAAAAAATAATTCCAGCCAGTGCTAAAGTGAAACTTAAACTAGTCACAGGCACTTTTTTTAACACAGAAAAAATTTCAAATAAAATGATGATAAACAATACTCCTCCCAAGATCCCCAACTCTGCACTAATAAAAATAAAAACATTATGTGCTGGCTGAGTCTGCCAGGGTTTCACAGCATATATATCCTTTATGGCCTGAGCATAGTTGCCTACGCCAACTCCCAACGGGTAATGCTTAATCAAGTCGAGCCCCAGACCATTGAAAAACCTTCGATCAGAAAGAGCAGTCTGGCTGCTATCCAGAGCTCTGGCTTTTAAGGTCTCATGAAACAAACTTAAGATTGTACAGAATGAAACAATCAGGATCGCCAATAAAACCCTTAAATTGGCCCAATCTTTATGTTTCACATGAAACAAAAGCCATGTAACAAATATTAAAATGCTCGAAATCCAGGCAATTCTTGAGAAAGTGACAAAAATACCTAACATAACCACAATTGTTCCACATGAAACAATGATCCTTTGGGAAACTTTGGTTGCACGTGAAACTAAGTAGAGCCCAAATATTAGGCTCAGGATCAGAAATCCTCCTAAAACATTGGGGTGCGGGAATGTTCCATAAGCTCGGACTACTTTCCCTGTCATAGTTTCAATTGTTGCTAATCCAGGGGTTCCTAGGGGTGCAATATATTCTCCCAATAAACTCAGACCAATAGAATGTTGCACGTGAAACTCTGTTAAACTAATTAAAGCTTGTGAAACACCTGACAAAAACAGCAAAATACTAGCGATTTTAAAATTTGTTTCACGAAATGTTTCACGCACATATAGAATCAATAGTAATACCTCTAGCCATTTAGCAGCTTGATACCAAGCTATGTCTAAGCGTTTCACGTGGAACAAACCTACTAAAATCAAGCAATAAAAGGCTAAAATTAGCCAAAAAAGCCGTGAAACAATTGTCTTGTCATGTTTGTCAAAGATAATCCATGAAACCAGAACTGCCACTAATAAAATGTCTGTTAGATAGAAAAAGACGGCTAAATGATAATTGAAATAATCTACCACATAAGCTTTTTCAGGATTATAAAGAATCCGAGTCTGAATCGGGAGTAAAAACAGGAATATATAGAATAGTATCTCGTGAAACCTCAATTTTTTGAGGTTTTTGAATGTTTCACCGTGAAACATATTGATTGTAAGTGATTATGAAACTTTTTATAGCATATCAGGTTTATGGTCTCTTGTTTTGATTCTAATACTTTGCTAGACTTAGTCTCGTTGCTTCCAAAGGAGGAGGTGATAACAGTAGATATGCGTGTAGCAATCGCAGCGGAAAAGCCGGTATGCGCGGCAGTACTAGGCCTACGAGACCGTTTCGTGGACCTCAGAAGCGCGCCGGAGCGCGTTCATGTCAATGAGGTGGTTTTATTCCTCGCTGACTGCGCCATTGTTCGCGGTGATGCTCGGATTTCCGATGCAGATGCCGCAGCCGTGGCCTCGTACGAAGCCGAAATCAAACGCATTTTCCCGGAGGCGCTGTGACGTATCACCCCAGTAAGTCAACGCCAGTGTGTACGGTCTTCGGATCGGTGGAAAAAACTGCATCCCAGGCAGCAAAATCCATCACACACTGGCGTCGTTCTTTTTTCTGGCAAAATATTGTTAATAAAATTATAATATAAATATCTTAATCACGGGGTGGAGTATGCCGGTAGTACGCACGATTCGGGTTCGTGTAGACTGGGTTCAATTCCCAGCACCCCGACCAAGAGAAGATGAGCTCGAGTTGCCGTTTTCGGACACGGCCGCTAAGGCGGCCTAAGAGTTCGACCATTAAGGTCGAACAATTGTCCTCAAACGACAACTCTCGCTCAGATAGAAAAAAAATTAGAATGTGTGAAACATGAGAAAAGGGATTGATCACATTGGAAACTCTGTAGTTTATTTTTGCCATGATGGCAAAGGGAATATTTTATTTGCCAAAAGAAGCCAAAATGCTAGAGACGAAAAAGGAATTTGGGATATTGGTGGGGGAGGGATCGAGTTCGGTGAAACAATTGATGAAACATTACGTAAAGAAATAAAGGAAGAGTATAACGCTGACATTCTAAATTATGAGTTTTTAGGATATCGAGACGTGCATAGAGAGATTGATGGTCAGCAATCGCATTGGATAGCGCTTGATTTCAAAGTTTTAATTGATCCGAGCAATGTCAAAATAAATGAGCCACATAAGTTTGACGACATCGGATGGTTTACGATTGATAAACTTCCCAAACCTTGGCATTCCCAGTTCCCCACGTTTCTTGAAAAATATCGGGAAAAATTGTAGAATTAAGCTCAGCTTCGGAAAGAACGAGCCTCCGTAGTTCAATGGATCAGAACGATCCCGTCCTAAGGGATAGATGGGGGTCCGATTCCCTCCGGGGGTACCATGAGGGCCCATAGTATAGCGGTAATACGCGTCCATGGCATGGATGAGTTTGGGGTTCGACTCCCCATGGGTCCACCAAAATAATTTATGCGTTTTCCAACATACAAATATGAAACACAAAAATACTCGCAAGGATTTTTGCGAGTAGCTGGATGTGATGAAGTGGGGATTGCGCCGCTGGCAGGACCAGTTGTCGCCGCAACAGTAATTTTGGATCCATCATCGATTGGAAAGCAGCGAAGTAAAAGCAAATGGTGGTATCGAGTACGTGATTCGAAAACTACAAACGAAGATGAGCGAGAAGAATTAGTAAAATTTATTCAAGAACATTGTTTGGATTTTGGGATCGGTGTCATTGGGCATGAAACGATTGATGAGATAAATATTCATCAAGCTGCCATGCTCGCTATGCAAAAATCAGTTTCGGCTTTGAAACAGACTCCGGATTTTTTGTTCCTCGATGGAATTCATAAAATCAAAAAGCTTAATTTGGAACAGGAACCAATCATAGATGGTGACGTAAAAATTTTATCGATCTCAGCGGCTTCGATTGTAGCAAAGGTTGCACGTGATAATATTTTAAAAAGATTGGATAAGCAATTTCCCGAATACGGATTTGTGAAACATAAAGGCTATGGGACCAAGGCTCATCGTCAGGCAATTTTAAAATTTGGGATTAGCCCAGTGCATCGCACCAGTTTCACATTTATCAAACAACTAGCAGGAAGGGTCGCATAGTGGTCTAGTGCGCCGGTTTCGAAAACCGGTAAAGGCGAAAGCCTTTCGTGGGTTCGACTCCCACCCCTTCCGCCAAAATAATTAAACAAAAATTTATGAATAATAAATCCGTTGCGGCTATCATAATCATAGCTTTTATCGCTGTTGGAATATTTATTTTTATGTTGGTGCGTACTAGTAAAAAATTTAATGCCGCAGTACAGACGCCACCTATAACTGAGACTAATAATCCTGCTGACAATACTTATATAACACCTGAAACACCGAAGCCGACGTATGCCACTCCGCCCGCTCCAACCGCTCCAGCTCCCAAAACTTACCAAGTAAATATTCAAAATTTTGCATTTAGTTCGAACAGCTTAAGTATAAAGAGAGGTGATACAGTAACGTGGACGAACAAAGACTCAGCCCCACATACAGTGACAGGGGGCGGCTTTTCTTCAGGAACCTTGAGCACCAACGGTACTTATAGTTTTACATTTAATTCAGTCGGAACATTTAATTACGCTTGCTCATTTCATCCTTCGATGAAAGGTTCAGTTGTAGTTACTGAATAATGTCCAAACCCAAAGTTTTAATTTTACATACTTCAGTCGGTGGGGGAATTAAAGCCACAGCAGAAAATGTGGCTGAAAAATTGCTCCTGGCCGATTTTGAGGTCCGTGTCGAAGATGTACAGGATGTCGAAAAAGGTTTTTTTGCTTCCGCTATCAGAAATACTTACGTCACGATTTTAGACCATGTTTCATCGTTGTGGGGGTTTATGTATGATTCAAAAATTGTATTAGGAATCATACTACCTCTTCGAAAGTTTATTGCCTCGTTTAAATACAAACATGTTTTACAGATTTTAAGAGAGTTCCAGCCACCAGTCGTCATTTCTACTGGAAACATTCCTTCAGGTATTATGGCTTATCTGAAATCCAAGGGGTGGTATCGTGGTAAATTGGTGATTGTTTTTTCTGATTATCACTTACATCCGTTTTGGGTTCATAAGGAAGCAGATTTATTTATCTGTAATATTGCCGAACAGGTTCAAGGTTTAAAAAAAATGGGCATTTCCGATAATAAAATTAGTCTTACCGGGACAATTATCGCAGAAAAATATTTTGAGCACTTAGATCGCGAGCAGGCTTTGCGTGATTTAGGGATGCTGACTAGTGTCCCGCTAATTTTGCTCGGTGGAGCTGGACGAGAGCGCGGGGCTATGAAAGATTTTTTTTTACAATTACTCCGGAGCCCAAAATCTTTTCAAATAGCAGTAGTCTGCGGCAATAATCCAGCTCTTAGAGAAGAATTGAGCCAGATTTCATCTCCTGACAGGCACCCGGTGAAAATTTATGGTTACGTAGATAATATCGAAGTGCTAATGAGTGCAGCTTCGGTATTTGTATATAAAACCGGAGGACCAACTATGGCTCAAGCTGTAGTAAAGAAGCTTCCGATCGTGTTTATCGATGTACGGGCAGGCCATGAATTGAAGAATCTAGAATATTTATTAGCCCATGGGATTGGTCAATTTGCCCGAATTCCTAGAGAAGCTGTATTTATGGTTGAGCAGATATTAGAGGGGAAGGTGAAGACTGATTGGGGGAGGGCGGAAAAAGCAATCGTGCGACCGGAAGGGGCAGAAAAGGTTGTAGATATTATCAAAGAGATTGTTCCCACTTCTGCTTCATCGAGAGTAAATACATATCAAGTTGACAACTAGTTCTCGATAATCTAACATCTAAGTACATTAAACTACTTGAAATGCCTAAAGAAAAGAACTTAATCAACAAGCTCATGGGCACCCAAACTATCGCGGAGGATAGCGATGAAGAAATGACCACAGAAGAGCAAGGTTCAGAAGTGGAAAACCAAGCACCAGCTTCGTCTGAAGATTGGCTTTCTGAATACGAGGGGCAGCTGACTATCGACATGTTTCAGACGAAAGATAATGTCATTATCAAATCCACAATTGCCGGCGTGAAGCCAGAAGACATTGATGTCACTATTGCCAATGACATGGTGACTATCAGAGGCGAGCGCACTCGAGACTTTGAAGCCAATAGTGAAGATTATTTTTATCAAGAATGTTACTGGGGTTCGTTTAGCAGATCAGTGGTTCTGCCTGTGGACGTGGACATCGAACAAGTCTCAGCAGATCTGAAAGACGGCATCCTGACAGTTATCTTACCCAAGGCTGCTAAAGCCAAAGCCAAGAAAGTAAAAGTCGGCGCTCGAAGCTAAATAACAAATCAAGATAAAGATAAATAAATTAAAGGCGGCAGTATTGCCGCTTTTATGTATACAAAAGATTTTGACAAATGGAATAATAAAAAGAAAGAAGTTAATCAGAAAGATCGAGTTTTTTATCATGAACGAGAAGTTTGGTGGTGCTCTTTGGGTGTTAATGTTGGCAATGAGCAGGATGGTACTGGTACGAATTTTGATCGACCCGTAGTTATCATCAAAGGTTTCAATAGTGAGATATTTTTAGCTTTACCGTTGACTGGAAAGAAAAAGCAAGGCAAGTATTATTTCTATTTAGGTCAAATCAGCGGTCGTGAGGCTACTGCGGTTCTTTCTCAGATAAGACTAGTGGATACCAAAAGATTGGTTAGGAAAATCACGACCTTAGATGACAGCATATTTCTTAAATTAAAAAATGCCTTAAAGGCAGTAATTTTTGAGTAAAATAATTTGCCCCGCATAAGCGGGGCGAGGCCGAAGCCATTTGTAAATATATATTAAATCAAAATTTGGGATTTGTCAACCCCCTCACCAAAATTTTGGTGAGGGGGTCAAGAAAAAGGAGCAGTTTAGTGACTTGCTCAGGTCATTGAGCTATGAATTTGACAGGAAAAAATTGATCCTTTGAACCAGTTGGGGCGTAGGCGAATATATCTCTAGTGGAACAGATGAGTACTCACTTTCTTTTTCAGACGCCTCGACACAACCTTGGTCTACCAAATGCCTCATGGATCCCCAGAATATGGACACAAAGCTTCCGGTAAGATGAATGGCCATGTTTAGTCTTGAAATTTCCCGAACTCGACCATCCCAGGAATGCGAAACAAAGCGCCAGATTCCCTTCCAGTTGGATCGGCTATGATGACGCCGAAGCGGACCGATCGCAAGCCGATCGAGATAGGCATAGCTCGCACCTGCCCATTGGTTGATTTCGCCACTTGCGATCAAGAGAGCAAATACACAATATGCCTCTAGCCGCATTGGAAATATTGCTTGCAGCCTGGGAATATCGATCGTCTCCCATTCCGGATGTATATCAGGCATATCACGCTCGATAGGGTAGACTTGGTATATTCCACCAAGCCAATTGGAATCATCCGATCCTTTGCCGCCGTGGTAAACACACATATACCCTCCTTTAGGTCTTTAATCTAATTCTTATCAGCTTAGTCCGTCTATTTTTATGACATTATTTACAAATAAATAACAATTTGTTACATTTATAACAAATGAGAACGATTAGTCAGCTTATAAACAACGAAATTCAAAGCCGACCTCTGATTGAAGAAGGTCTGGCTAATGGTGTAATCAATCTTTCTGCCCTGGCTCGTCAATTGAAGCCCAAAATAGAACAGGTCAATCTTAAAAAGACTTCAGTTGGCGCTATTGTCATGGCTCTGCATCGCCTTGGGATAAGGCTTAGAAAGCAAACGAGGAAAAAAGATTTTCCTAAGGTTTCAGATATAACCATGCGGTCTCATTTGGTAGAATTTACCTTCAAAAATCTTTCTCAAATCGAGTATTTAAGAGAAAAAGTTTCCAGATTGGCCAGCAGTAAACCTAATTCTTTTGTGAGTTGGTCTCAAGCCATGTTTGAGACAACATTAATCGTAAACGAACCTCTGGATTTAGAAATTAGAAAAATTTTCCCGAAAAAAGGAATAATAAATGAAATAAAAAATTTATCCTCAGTAATTATTAGATTTGAAGAAAGTACGATTTATACTCCTGGGGTTTATTATCAAATATTAAAAGCCTTAGCGTGGGAGAATATTAATTTAATAGAGATTATTTCAGTATCAAATGAAATTTCTCTATTTTTTGAAGACAAGGAAATCGAGCGAGCGTTTATGGTGGTTAAAAATTTGAACACTTGATTTTTTATCAAAAATTTTGCATAATACATTGTCATATGGATATCTCTACGCTCAGTAAGCAACTGAATATGTCGAGTCAGCAGCTGCGATACAAGATTCGCGAAGCTGGTTTTTTTGTATCGCCGAAGGCCAACAAGATTGATAACCAGATGGCCAAGCAGATACTGAATGCGCTAAGCAGCAAGAAACCAGAAACAGGTAAATCCGACCAGCCAAAAGAAGTAACTTTGCCAAAAGTTTTATCTGTGAAAGATTTGGCAGCCAAGCTTAATTTGGACGTGACTGTTGTTATCAAGAAATTGATCCAAAACGGCGTTATGGCGACGATTAATGAAGAAATCGACTATGATACAGCAGCAATTGTTGCTTCAGACCTTGGTTTCCAAGTTTCAGAAACTGCAGAAACAACTGCAAAGCTTGGTCTTGGCTATGTGGCTGAAGAAATTAAAAAAGAACAAGCAGAAAAAGCTTCAGAGTTTGTGATTCGTCCGCCAATTGTCGCTGTCATGGGGCACGTAGACCATGGAAAGACGACGCTGCTTGATACGATTCGCGAGACAAAAGTGGTGGAAACCGAAGCCGGGCGAATTACTCAACACATCGGAGCATATCAGGTCGCTCGTAAAGAAAAATTGATTACATTTTTGGACACACCTGGGCACGAGGCATTTGCAGCTATGCGCGCTCGAGGTGCCAATGTCACTGACATCATTGTTTTGGTCGTGGCTGCTGATGACGGAGTGAAGCCTCAGACTATCGAAGTTATAAACCGCGCCAAACTAACCGGGACTCCTTTGATTGTCGCAGTAAACAAAGTAGATAAGCCAGACGCCAACATTGATCGCGTGAAAAAAGAATTAGGTGACTTTGGCGTGCTGATCGAAGAATGGGGAGGGACCACACCAGTTGCCAAAATTTCTGCTCTCACAGGTAGTGGCGTGGATGAATTACTCGATTTGATTTTACTGCAAGCTGAGGTTATGGATTTGAAAGCCAATCCTCAGGGATCAGTGCTTGGCACTGTGATTGAATCGCATCTTTCGAAAACTTTAGGTTCTGTGGCCACGATTCTAGTTCAGAACGGAACGCTTAATCTGTCAGACTTTGTGGCAGTGGGCAGAGCTCATGGCAAAGTTCGCTCCATGACTGATGGTAAGGGCGATAAAGTGAAAAGTGCAGGACCGTCTGCTGCGGTTCAAATTACTGGTCTTTCTGATGTGCCTTCAGCAGGAGATATTTTAAAAACTTACACGACCCAGGATGAAGCCAAAGCCTATGCTACTGCAGTGGTCAAGTCAGAACGCGCGAAAAAAATGGCTGTGAAAAAGCATCTCAATCTTTCTGGCAAGGAATTGAATTTAATTATCAAAGTAGATGTGCTGGGAAGCCTTGAAGCCATTAACGAAGCCCTGGCCAAACTGAAAAATACTGAAGTCAAACTCAATATTCTAGAAGAAGGCGCAGGAGAAATTAATGAAAACGATGTAATTCGGGCTGCCGCCGCACCTGCGGTTTTGATCGGTTTTCATACTCGGATGACGCCCCAAGCAACTAAGCTGGCCCAATCAAAAAACGTCATTGTTCAGCAGTATGACATTATCTACGAATTGATCGAGGACCTGACTCGGCAGGTCGTCGAGATGCTGACGCCTGAAGTTTTGCGAACAGATCTTGGTCGGGCGAAAATTTTAGCTATCTTCCGCACGGAAAAAGATAAAATGATCATTGGTGGTAATGTCGCAGAAGGCAAAATCAAAGATGGCGCGGAGTTTGAGATTAAACGTGAGGATAATATTGTTGGCAAAGGCGCTGTGATGCAGTTGCAGCAAAATAAAATTTCTGCCAAAGAAGTTTTGAAGGGCTCAGAGTTTGGCGCTAGTGTCAAGACGAACACGAAGATCGTCGAAGGCGATGTGCTCGTCATCTTTGAAGAGACAGTAAGAAAGCGAAGTCTATAAATGACAAGAAGAACTGACAAAGTTCAAGCTGTGCTGCAACAAGAAATCGGAGATTATATCAAGCAGCTCGAGCTGCCTGCTCTGACCACGATTAGTAAAGTCGAAGTCACACCGGATCTGAAGTGGTGTAAAGTGTGGATCACGGTCATGGGCGATGAAAATGTGCAAAAGTTAGTCATGAGCGCGCTTTCAGAAAATTTGTATGACTTACAGGGCACTCTCAATCGCAAACTGGAGATGAAATTTGTGCCGCGAGTGAAATTTGTCATTGATCATGGGGAAGAATACGCCTCACACATCAACGAATTGATAAGGAAAACACATGAGGAAAGTTAATAAACTTTTATTTAAAAAAGCCTTAGAGCTCATCAGTTCGGCGAATCGGATTTTTCTAACCACTCACGAAGGTACTGATGGCGATGACTTGGGTTCGGCTCTGGCTGTGATGGGATTTTTAAAGCAACTACATAAAGAAGTTTCAGTTGTGATTAAGGGTGGAGTGCCGAACAATTTACTTTTTCTTCCAGGCTCAAGCGAAGTCGTAGAAGAATGGCAAGGCAATGCAGATTTGCTAATTACATTTGGCTGCAATAAACTTGAGCGAACTGGTTTCCGACAACTACAAAATTTTAAATCTGCAATAATTAACTTTGATCATCATCCGGATTCCACAAACTTTGGTACTGTAAATGTCGTGGATCCGGAAACTGCTGCTGTGGCGGAGTTGGTTTATTATTTTCTGGACTTTGCAGAGGCTGACCTGACGAAAGACATCGCGACCTGTCTTTTGACCGGGATCTTCACTGACACAGGAGGCTTCAAGCATGCCAATACCTCAGCAGATGCGCTGGAAGTGGCCGCTGAACTTTTGAAAAAGGGGGCGAGAATTGATAAAATTGCTCTTCAGACGATGGGCAAGAAACGCCCGCAAGCAGTAAAAGCTTGGGCGAAGGGGTTAGAAAATGCCAGATTTGATGCTGAGAAAAAAATGGTGTTTTCAATTTTTACTGAAGAGGATCTAAAAGAAATCGGGGCTAGTGATGAAGATCTGGATGGATTTGTCGAACTTCTAAACAACATGCCACAGGCCAGGTTTGCATTATTGCTGCGCCAGGATGGGGAAGTGGTGAAAGGTAGCCTGCGCTCTGAGCCTCAGAAAAAAGTTGATGTCAGTAAAATCGCTAAATCTTTCGGCGGTGGCGGCCATAAACTAGCTGCCGGATTTAAAGTTAAAGGTAAGATAGTCAAAGAAGGTGATGCCTGGAGCATCAAGTAAAGTCGTAGATTACATTGCAATTTAATGAATAGTAACGAGCGCTTTTAGATAGGGCTCGTTTTATGTTAAGATGCCAATGTTTATAACTAAGGAGGAACGAGATGAAGAGGTCCTTAAGACGATTCGCGGAATTTTGTCTGGTTCGTTTGGCGCCGCGGCTGATGGTTGAGGTGGAAAAAATTCAAGGCGAGGTCGCTGACGGGATCCCCGACAGACCGGATGGGATTTATATTGACATCGATCATAAAGACTGTCCGCTGCGCAGGGTTTTTCCGAAAGACCGACTGCAGGCCGCTGATGCGTGCTTCGAAGGTGCTCGGATCGAGCTTGCGATCTATCAGCTTGGCACCGTGCGGCTGACGACGATTCGAAGGGTAGGGCCTTCATTGAAAGAGCTGCTCGATGCTCCATGGCCTTCACTCGACGAAGAAACTATTAAGGCGCTCGAAGAAAGATAGTCGATGCTGCCTTTAAACTTTAGCGTTCTTATATTGTTCCCGAGACCAATATAAGAACGTTTTATTTTGTAAAGCTCTCCATTTATGGTAAAATGCAAGGGCACTTATGGCAAGAAATAGAAACAAAGATACATACGATTTCTCAAATTTCAAACGGCCGCAGTTGAATTTGAAAAGCGACACGCGGAAAGGTGTGGTCGCCATTGTTTTTATTGTCCTAGCGGTTTTGTTCACTTTGAGCCTGGCAGGATTCGCTGGTCCCTTTGGCAGTGTGGCCAACCAAGTTTTAAAATTGGCTTTTGGCTGGGTATCATATGTGGTACCTGTGATTTTTTTGTTCGTGGCTATCGCACTGTTTCGACAAAATCCAGAAGAAGAAGCCTCCACAGTCTCGACTCATGCTTACGTGGGTGCGGTTTTACTCACTCTGACTTTGACCGGACTTCTGCATCTTTGGGTCATCCGTAGCGATGTCACTCAAGCCTTTGAATTAGTCAAACTTGGTCGTGGCGGCGGGTATTTGGGCATTCTTACTAGCTACCCTTTGATGCATTTGATGGGCTTTGCCGCAAGCCTGGTCATTTTGTTCGCTGGAATTGTCATTTCTTTTTTAATCACATTTAATGTTTCGTTCTCAGATTTATTTCGTCGAGCAGTAAGTGATAAGCCAGAAGCGGTAAACAAAAACGGTAAGCTGAAAATTAACAATGCTGCTAATGCTGGCTTCACAAAAGAAACTGTGGGCGAGGCGAATAAAGTCGCGACTCGTGAAAAGACAGAGTTCAAAGTTAATGCTTTGGACGATTTGAAAATGACCAAGCGGGCACAAGCAGCACCTGCTGATAAAAATTGGAAGTTTCCACCGCTTGATCTGTTAGAAGATGCCAAACAGAAAGTTGATTCAGGCAACATTGAAACCAATGTCGCTGTGATTCAGAAAACTTTGAATGACTTTGATATAGATGTCGAGATGGGCGAGGTCAATGTCGGTCCCACAGTCACGCAATACACTTTTCGTCCGGCAGTGGGCGTGAAATTATCTCAGATCGCATCTTTGCAAAACGATTTAGCACTGGCGCTGGCAGCCCCATCGATCCGAATGGAATTGCCGATTCCAGGTAAAGCCTTGGTCGGCATAGAAATTCCAAACAAAACTACAGCCACTGTGCGCATCAAAGAAATTGTCGGGCACCCGACATTTATCGAGAATCCATCGAAGTTGGCCTTCACATTAGGAAGAGACGTGGCAGGGCATCCCATGATTGCTGACCTGGCTCGCATGCCACATTTGCTCATTGCCGGAGCAACTGGCTCTGGTAAATCCATTGCTTTGAATTCTCTTTTGATTAGTATGCTCTATCGAGCTGCTCCTTCTGATGTGAAATTTATCGTCATAGATCCGAAGCGAGTGGAAATGTCGCTTTACAACGGTCTACCACACCTGATGACTGGAGTGATCACGGATCATCAGAAAGCGGTGAATGCTCTGAAGTGGGCTGTGGCTGAGATGGACCGACGATACAAATTGCTCTCTGAAGTGCATAAGCGCAACATCGGCGAATATAATAGTTCGTCTTTGATCAGACTGCCATATCTGGTAGTCGTAGTTGATGAACTTGCAGACCTCATGAGCGTGGCGCAGAATGATGTGGAAGCAGCCATCGTGCGCTTGGCACAGATGGCGCGTGCAGTAGGCATCCACTTGGTTGTAGCCACACAGCGACCGTCTGTAGATGTCATTACGGGTTTGATTAAGGCTAACATCACAGCGCGCATGGCGTTTGCTGTAGCTTCACAGGTGGATTCGCGCACTATCCTCGACATGGCCGGCGCGGAAAAGCTTCTGGGTTCTGGCGACATGCTCTATGTCACAGCTGAAATGGCAAAGCCGAAACGTGTGCAAGGAACATTTGTCGCAGAAAAAGAAGTTAAAAAAGTTGTAGAGTTTATCAAGGACCAGGCGGGCAGTGTCATTTATGATGATCAGATCGTGGAGAAACCACAGAAGGGAGTCAGTATCCCGGGGTTTGCCAGTTCTGGTGATGATGACGAGGATGAACTCTTGCAAGAAGCTATTGAAACAGTTCGCGCTGCTGGCAAAGCATCTGCGTCATTGCTACAGAGAAGATTGCGAGTCGGATATGCCCGCGCAGCCCGCTTACTAGATATTCTGGAAGACAAAGGGATCATTGGCCCTGGGGAAGGCGCCAAGCCGCGAGAGGTCTATGGCACATCAGATCAATCAGACGAAGTAGAAGAATCGGATGAAGCATCGGAGTTTGAGAAATCACAAAAAGGGGAGTATGATTAAATTCTATGGATAGAATAGAAACCCCAATTGATGAAACTTCAGAGCAAAGAAAAATGATACTTAGAGATATGGTTGCTAAAGA
The DNA here is from genome assembly GCA_964405805.1 of uncultured Candidatus Saccharibacteria bacterium. Classification (GTDB taxonomy): domain Bacteria; phylum Patescibacteriota; class Doudnabacteria; order UBA920; family O2-02-FULL-48-8; genus CAYOPE01. The sequence continues at coordinate 14,708 of CAYOPE010000002.1, forward strand.
TGAGCATCTTAAAGCCCTGACTCAAATTATTAATAATCAGCATTATTCTGATGAGGAATTAATGGCTGCTGTTAGACATTGGAATAGCGGAACCGAATGGAGTGGAGGGTACGTTGAGGAAGAATATTCTGGCCACGGTAATAGAAAACTTAAGGTAATGATGGATCATCAAGGCCATATTAGAATCTCTGCGACACCTAAATAATTTGACAAAATAATTGCTTGGGTTTAGAATTTAAACATAAGGCGGCTTTCGAGCCGTTTTTGTTTTTTATGCCCGCCTCGCCTCGACGGCGAGTCGAGGCTGGGATATTATTTAGGGACTTCAGTTGTGGCAAAAAATGCAACAACTGAACTCTCTGAATATTTGAGAGGGTTCAATAGCTAATATTAGCCAAAATTTAGCCAGTTATTCGGAAATTCCGAATAACTCAAATATATGGAAAATCAACAAATTAAAGGCGAAATTGTGATTTATAAGTCAGAATCTGGTCCGGAGCTCCAGGTTAGTATTCACGATGACTCTGTTTGGCTAACTCAGGAGCAAATAGCCAACTTGTTTGGTATTAAAAGGCCTGCTATAACAAAGCACCTTAATAATATCTTTAAAAGCTCTGAACTTAGCCAAAATTCAGTATGTTCCATTTTGGAACATACTGCGCCTGACGGTAAAAACTATAAAGTTCAATACTATAATTTGGATGCAGTTATCTCAGTTGGATATCGTGTAAATTCTAAGAGAGCTACCCAGTTTCGCATTTGGGCAACTAAGCATTTGCGCGACTATTTGCTCAAAGGTTATCTTATCAATGAAAAGCGTTTGCAAGAAAATCAGCAACTGAAACTCAAAGAATTGCAGCAGGCTGTTGGCTTGATGCAACACGCGATTGAAACTAAGAGGCTAGATGGCTACGAAAAAGAACTGCTTTCTATCATCACTGACTACACCAACACTTGGATTACGTTAAATGAGTATGATCAGGGCGATCTGAGTTTGGATCAGGTGACGAAGAAAGCTGCCACTCATCTTGATTACGATGAAATAAAAAAGTCCATTGAACGATTTAAGGCGCGCTTGCTCAAAGAAAAGGAAGCGTCTGATCTGTTTGGCTCAGAAGTGAGTCACAAGCTCTCTTCAGTCATTGCATCCACCAAGCAATCTTTTTCTGGCAAGGATCTGTACCCATCGCTGGATGAGAAGGCAGCGCATCTTTTGTATTTTGCAGTGAAAGATCATCCGTTTGTCGACGGCAATAAAAGAATTGGCGCTTTGCTTTTCATTTTGTTTTTGATCAAGAATAATTATTTGATGAACAAGAAAGGCGAGCGCAAGATTAACGATACTGCTTTGACTGCTCTGACATTACTAGTCGCTGAGTCGAAGCCAGCAACGAAAGATGTTATGATTAAGCTCATCGTAAATTTGATAAATAAAAAATAATGCCCAAGCCGCTATTCCAAACGAAGACTGTCAAGATCGATACTCTCGGTGAATATTTAGCTCAAATCCGAGAGCAGCTGAATTTGGATATCAAAACCGTGAGTATGCTGACTCAGATCAAACCGTCGTATATAGAAAAACTGGAAGCCGGGAGTTACGAAACTCTGCCTGCTGATGTTTATATTCGAGGCTTTCTAAAAAGTTTGGCGCAGTTTTATCGGATCAAAGAACAGATACTGATTGACCAATATGAAAAAGAACGAGGATTCGAGGCTCCGAAAAAGATAATAAAGAAGTCTTGGCAGTTTTCTTTTACGCCAAGGAATATTGTTATTGGAGTAAGTCTGGTCGTTGCACTGGGAGCTTTTGCCTATGTGGGTAACCAAATTCGCTCTGTGCTGGCGCCTCCCAGTCTTGCTTTAGAGGAACCAAGCTCTGACCAGACAGTGGATGGCAACAGTATAGTCTTCTCAGGAAAAGCTGAAATTGGCGCTGAAGTACTTATCAACAACCAGCCTGTGATTTTGGATTCAAACGGGCAATTTACTGAGAATTTATTATTGAGCCCAGGCCTAAATGTGATTGAAATCACAGAAAAGAATAAGTTTAACAGAGTTAGTAAGATTACCCGCCAAATTACTAGTGTGGGCCAGAATGCTCCACAGGCAGTTAAATCAGCTGTGAATTTGACAGTCAATATTGGTCCTGAAAGCGCTTGGGTATATCTAGAAGCAGATGGAGTGGTCGTTCAGCGAGGCACTATGCTTGCCGGTTCTAGCAAAACAGTCTCTGCGAAAAACGAAATCATTCTGACTTCTGCTGACGCAGGCTCGACGCAAGTAGTTTATAATGGCAAGGATTTAGGAAAACTTGGACGCAGTGGCGAGGTCGTGCGCAATGTACAATTCAGTTCACAATAGTTTATAATTTAAACATTAAAGGCGCCTGCCTGCCGGCAGGCAGGGTAAAAATATATGGCAAAAAATACAACGCCAAAAAGTTCGAACACGGGTCTCGAAGAAGCATTAAACTCGATCAGAGACAAATTCGGTGAAGGCTCAATCATGACTTTGCAAAAAGCCAAGACCATGAATGTGGAAGTGGTTCCGACTGGATGTCTGTCCTTGGATCTTGCTCTCGGCGCTGGTGGAATTCCGAAAGGACGCATTATAGAAATTTATGGACCTGAAGCTTCTGGCAAAACTACACTCGCCATGCACATCGTGGCTGAAGTCCAGAAAAAAAATGGCGTGGCGGCATTTGTCGATGCCGAGCATGCACTTGATCCAGATCGTGCCAAAGCAGTCGGCGTGAAAGTTGATAAGCTTCTCATCTCTCAACCAGACAATGGTGAGCAAGCCCTCGACATCGTTGAAGCACTTGTCCGATCAAACAGTGTCGATGTCATCGTCGTTGACTCAGTGGCTGCTCTGACTCCTCGTGCTGAGATCGAAGGCGACATGGGAGACTCGCACATGGGTTTGCATGCCAGACTCATGAGCCAAGCGCTGCGCAAACTCACAGCAATAATTTCCAAGTCCAACTGCACGGTAATTTTTATCAACCAGATTCGAATGAAGATCGGAGTCATGTTTGGTAATCCGGAAACTACCACTGGTGGTCAGGCTTTGAAATTTTATTCTTCAGTGCGGATCGAAGTTCGTAAGCTGGCGCAGATCAAGCAAGGCGATCAGATTTTAGGCAATCGAGTGAAGGCAAAGATTGTCAAAAATAAAGTAGCGGCACCGTTTCGTACGACAGAATTCGACATTATGTTTGGTGAAGGCGGGATTTCCTACAGCGGCGACCTGCTGGATACTGGCGTTCAGTATAAAGTCATCGTCAAATCCGGGAACACCTATAGCTTTGGCGATGTGAAACTCGGCGTAGGTCGTGAAACTGCGAAAATTTTCCTGAAAGACAATGACAAAGTAGCTCACGACATCGAAAAATCCATCCGCACCAAGGCCAAAGAGGGTGAATGGATGCCAGTCGGGTCAAATTGAGACAAAAAATGTGAATAACTGGTCAGGTTCCCAAAAAAAACTTGAGAATTTCCTAAGAAATTTTTAAGTTTTTTAATTTTGGCGGCAATTTATTGACAGCGCTTAAAATTTCTGCTATACTAGCAATACTGAACCTTGAAAAATGAATAAATGAGGTAGCGGAGATAGCGGAAAGCTTAAAAATCCTGCCTGCGCGTAAAGCTTCGGCAGGCAAGTTGAACTTTCTGCGTTCTCCACTATTCGTCATAGCTGTTCTAACCCAGCTGACTGCAAAACAAAAATAAAAATCGTTTGTATACAAAAATAAAACAAACATAAAACAAAAATTGTTAGGTGAGCAATCACCACAAGAACAGTGAAGAATAACTTATAGAGTGGTTAGATATATAAGACGTTCCTTTTACGGTTTCTACATACGAATGTTGGCCTCTGCTCCAGGCTTGAGTCTCGATCGATCGAGATTGAAGCCTGTGAGCGGAGACGAGCTTCAGTAGAGGCCGCCCACAGGGCGGATCTCGCCACATATTTACATATAGCGGGCGGTATGATCCGCTCTGTATCACTAAACTTTTAAACGATACAGAGCCTAAGGTGTTAAGAAGGCTTTTTTTGTTGTCTAAATTTTTGCTTGCCCCGATGTTGGTTTAAAATCGGGGCAACTCCGACTGCAACGTCGAGGTTGAAAAATTTTCAGAAATATGATATAATATATATAAGCTAAGGTTTTCCTAAGAAACAAAAATAAAATTTATGAGTTTAAGAGAAAAAGCAGCAGCCAAAGCTGCTGAGCTTGCTGCACAAAAAGAGCAGACTGCGGCCGAAGAAAGAGAAGTGCAACTCAAGCCAGTTCGCGATCAAATCGCGGAACTGGAATCGAAACGAAAAAAACTCCAAACTGATTTGGAATCTTTTGGTGCGGCTGAAAAAGCAAGTGGCGAAGCACTTGGTGAATTTAAAAAAGATAAAAAACCAATTGATCAAATTTATGCGGAACACGAAGCTGAGCCAGAAATTACCGGTGGATCAAAAGAAGCATTTATTCGATCTAATGAAGAAGAGTCAGAAGTTAAATCATTTAGAGCTGCTGGAAAAAAGTTGCGTCAAGATGTATCCTCTCTAAGGACTGCTAGACAATCTGCGCAAGCCGAAATGGGTGATCAAACTCTTGTCCCACAAAAAACAAAAGGAGAACGGAAAAAAGGCCAAGCTCGAGCTGAAGTAAAAAATACTATTACCACAGAAATCGCCAAACTCGATGCGCAAATTGCAGAACTGCGATTGCAAACACCTGAAGGGCAAGCGGAATTGCAAAGCAAAAGAAGACAAGAAGTTTTGGAACGAAGAAGAAACTTTGCGCCATCTATTGAAACACTAGAGGATATTGGGCGGGAAAGCTTGGTCTTTGGTCCTGATTTAGAATTAGGAGAAAAATATGGAGATGATTTCGTAAAAAGTGTTGTAAAAGAAGGAGTTGCCGCGCAAATCGATGTTCAAGCCAAGAAAAGAAGAGATTCAGAGCACTTAGATGAGGTCGCTCGTGATATTAATAGATTAGAACAGCTGGATACTCGCGCTGGACAATTTCAAGCCGCATTAGGACGTATGATTAATGCCAGAGAAGAGTTGGTTGGAGTGATTTCAGAAGCCCTACAAAATAACCAACAATTCCGGCAGAAAGCAGATATAACCTCGCAATATAGAGATACGTTCTCTTACCCCGAATCAAACTCCTATCGTTATAGTGTTAGTCAACTAATTGGAAAGTCAGTACCTAACAGGCTTTTGGAATTTATTCAAACAGCTGGTCGTTATAACAATTTGTATGCTAACGGTGCTGGTGAAGCTGTTCTGGGGCATGAATTAGAACTTAAGGCTCGGGAAGCATTTGGTAAAGCTGATACTTACCTCGGGCATAGCTCTAATCTGCCATATAAAAGCGATATAAGACATGGTGGGGTTCCTGATTTTGAAGGTATGGCCATGATTGCAGATGGTTTAACAACAGTTTTTAACAATATCCAAGCAGAAGTTGTACGGGACCCGAATGCGTTATTTGAAATCAAAGAAAAATTTAAGGAATTAGGAGCAGAAGCTATCGATAAGGATATGACCGGAGGTAGTTATCGATTTAGTCATTATTTAGATAAAGAAACACTAAAATTAGTAGGCAGAGTTGAAGGCCGTGCTTCAGTTAGCTATATGGATAAAGAGAATATTCGGAATACGATTAAAGCAACTGCAGGAAAAGCTGAATCTTTAAAGCAGTTAGCAGCAGCAAAAATTGATTCAGAGTGGGCAGGGCATCGCTTCCAGCAATTTCAGAGTAAAAACAGAGCAGCGTTCGATCTTGATCAACAAGAACAATCAACTGAAAGGGCAAAGGAGCAAATCCCAAGACTAAGCCAGCAGTTAGGAGAATTTCAAGTTGCGCTGGGACAATATCTTAGGGAAGAATTTACCTTCACGCCATTAGAATCAGACCATGGAACACCTTATCGAATTAGACATGTGGCCAATGCTGAGAGGAGCAATAATTTGAGTCTTGCAATAGATAAACGAGCGCAAGAAATTAAAGATGCTCAAAAAGAAGTCGACCAGGCCGTCGACGAATTTCGCGGTGCGGGTATATTTAAGAGAGGAAAAGCCGAAAAAAAATTAGAGGAGGCCAGAACCAAACTCGACAATCTTCAAAAGCTCCAACAAAAAGATGAAAGTGACAAACGCCAAGCTGGCATTTTTGATGATAAGGTGTACGATACTCGTGTAAGACAACAGAGATTCTATGAGTGGCTTTCATCTCTTCAAATCGGGTCTGGTTTACCCCAAGGAAAAATGCAACTGGCGGAATTTTTTACCAGACTTGAACATAGAATTTCGACTCTTGATAAATTTGAACTTACCGCGGATCAGCGCGCTATCCATGCACAGTATGTAGCTATGAAAGAAGCAGTCACGACTATGAAGAAGAAATTTGAGGACTTGAGATCTGAAAAAATTAAGGAACGCGTGTCCTTAAGTTTAGCCATACCTCGCTAAGATAACTTAAGTTTGCTATAATTTTATTATGAATCCCGTTAGAAATTCGAACTCATGCAAAGTTTAGCAAATAGCATATTCTATCGGGCTTAGTATAATAATTAAGATTATTTAAACTAATCAGAATTTCTAAACGGGATGAACACTAAATTAGTTGAAGAAAACAAGACCAAGCTTTTAGCAGAGCAAAAGAAAATCCAAGACATGCTCAAGCGCGATGATGTCGTGGACTCAGAAATTCCCGGTGGCCATAAGCCAAAGTTTATGGAAGCCGGAAATGAGGACAGTGAGAATGCGCAGGAGAGCGAACAGTTTGCAGATGATTTGTCAGTCACAGAAAATCTTGAAGACAGACTGACTCTCGTCGAGTCAGCACTCAAGCGGATCGAGAGCGGAAGCTACGGCGTTTGTCTTGTCGGTGGTGAAGAGATCGAAGAGGATCGTCTGCGCGCTGAGCCAGCAGCTGCGACTTGCATCAAACACAGCAAGTAGATGCACAAGAAAATTTTTGTCTTAATTTTGATTGATCAAATCACGAAACTGATTTTCAGTTCACGTGATTTTTTCTTGGGCCCTATTCATGTTCATTTGATCAAAAATCCAGGCCTCGGGTTTTCTTTGAACTTCGGTCTGCTGACAAACTTGATCATCATAGCAGCAGCTCTCATTTTTTTTATTTATTACAATTTCAGACATCCGAACAAACTTGCTTTTGTTTTGATTTTCGCTGGAGCAATTTCAAATATTATTGACCGACTATATCTCGGTTACGTGCGCGACTTTCTGGATATCGGACTCCAGTTTACTTTTAATCTTGCAGATGTCATGATTATCTTGGGGTTAATCATTTTTGTGTTTAGCCAAAGAAATGAAACAAGTATTGGGAATTGATGTGGGTGGCACCAAAATCGCAGCTGGGATAGTGGATAGAAACTTGAAAGTCAGCAGAGTTTCGATTTTACCAACTTCGCAAACGGATTTACTAGCGCAAATAGTTCGGTTGCTGCATAAATACAATGAATATCATGCGGTCAGTATTGGTGTCCCTGGTACAGTATCTAATGGCAAGATAAATAAATTACCTAATGTCAGAAATTTTAAGCCAATTAACCTCAAGCAATACTTAGCCAAACAGGTTAAATTGCCAATATATGTGTTGAATGATGCAGAGGCTTTTACTTTAGGTGAAGCTAAGATGGGAGCTGGTAGAAAATATAAAAAAGTATTTGGAGTGATTTTGGGAACAGGTTTAGGTGGGGGGTTCGTTGTAAAAAATAAACATAAAGATTGTGGATCTATTTTGCACCAAACACTTCCTGGTATAGAATCTGAGATGAAAGCAATTCAGAAAACACAACCCGCTAAGGATTACAAACCCTTATTGGTGAAGTTACTACCAACGATTTCAGAAAAATTCAATCCTGATATGATTATTTTTGGTGGAGCTAGATCGCAGATTCCAGGCATGCAAAAAGAATTAGATAACTGCAGGAAACTGTTTGCCCATAGGAAAATTTCAGTTAAAGTTTCAAAACTTAAGCACGCAGGTATCATAGGTACCGCCTTGCCATTACTTAAGCACTAAAATATAATTATTCGACGAGGGCATGTAGCTCAGCGGTAGAGCGATTGTCTTATACACAATTGGTCCCAGGTTCGAATCCTGGCATGCCCACCATGTGGAAAAGCCGAAAGGCTTTTTTGTTTTACTCAATAAATTTAGGCTCTTGACAGCAGGTGAACGATCGTATACCATATAGTTATGGATAGTAAAAACGAAGAAGCTGGTGGCTAGGAAGCCGCCCCGAACCACTGGTTTCTTCGAAACTACCATAAACCTATGAACGAACTTACACCTAAGCAAAAACAATTATTAGAAATTCTAACCAATGAAATTCAAAAGAAAGGCTTACCGCCATCCATTTCTGAGATTGCTTCGATCCTCCGACTTAAATCTAAAAACGCGGTGGCGAAATTACTCCGGATTCTGGAAGATAAGGGTTATATCCGCAGAAGCGGTAAAGCTCGCGGTATCGAAGTCCTAAACCCAGAAGGGGAACCAGTAGGGATGGGTATGATTAGTTTGCCAGTCATCGGACGCATCACAGCAGGCCTTCCCATGCTTGCTGAAGAACAGATTGAAGATTGGCTAAATCTACCAGTTAGCCTGATCAAAGGACGAAAAGATGTATTCTTGCTGAAAGTCCAAGGCATGAGCATGAAGGACGCAGGAATTCTAAATGGTGACCTGGTGATAGTGAAGCAGCAGAAGATTGCTGATATCAATGACATAGTCGTGGCACTTCTCGAAGATGAAGCTACAGTTAAGAGATTAGTGAAGAAAGACAACAGGTTTTATTTGAAAGCTGAAAATAAAGATTATCCAAATATCTACCCTGAGCATGAATGGTCGATCCAGGGAAAAGTAATCGGAGTAATCCGAAGATTAGAATAAGTTTATGAGCGAATTTGAAAAAAGAAAATTCATGGTTGTGACGCAGTTAAGAGGACTTTGCGCACATTGTGCCAATGAAGTGAGCCATAGCTGTAAGCTGCAATCTATAATGCACGAGCTAAATACTCTTTCCGGAGTCCCGCTAATCGTCAACGACCATTTCAACGGATTACTTCTCAGTAAATAGGAAATATATGGAATTTGCACCATCACTTTTTTCCACCCGTGTTTCAGCAGGCCGCCGCACATACTTTATCGATGTGAAGTCTGCGAAGAATAACAAACCATTTCTGAAAATCACACAATCAGAGATCAATGGGGATGAGAAAAAGAAAAGTACTTTGAACGTTTTCGAATCAGAGATCTCAGATTTCGGCACAGCCGTAAATCAGGCTCTCGACTTCGTTCACCAAGCTAATAAGTAGTGGTAAGCCCTGACGAAATTAGCCAGGGCTTATATTTAAATAATATGAATTATACAGGAACTATAATAGAAGAAAGTTTAGAAAATAAAAACATTTTAGAAAAGATAAGGATTACTAATCAAAAAGTTGAAGTGGTGAATAAAATGCATAGGACTCCTTGGGTTAGGCAATGGACACTTGATTCAGTAGAAATAGAAGTTGCTAGGGCTGAGGAAGTTGCTAACATATTGAGCTCGGCCCTAGATTCAGAGCATCCTTGGTATGCAGATTATAAGAACGAGAAATGGCATTATATTATCTTTAAGAAGAAGATTTTTAAAATTGATCGTAACAATAAGCAACAATATGACGATGCTAAAGAGTATGGCTTGTCACTAGGGATCCCTGAATACCAAGTAGATTTTCATCCAGAAGTTGCGGAGTGGGAGAGATAAAATGTCAAAAGTTTATTCAGCGTCCTTAATTGGACTCAATGCTTCTCCTATAGAAGTCGAAGCAGATATTTCTGGAGGTTTGCCGAAAACTATTATCGTCGGTCTTCCGGATACTGCAGTTCAGGAAGCTAGGGAAAGAGTAAAATCGGCAATCAAAAATTCGAGCGCATATTTTCCGCCTTCCCATATTGCAGTTAATTTAGCTCCGGCGGACCTTCCCAAAAACGGGACTTACTACGATTTGCCGATCGCATTATCGATTTTACATAATTCTGGTCAGATATTTTTTGAACCCAAAGGAAAAATGTTTTTAGGAGAGTTAGCACTCGATGGCAATGTTCGTGCTGTCACCGGTGTCCTGCCGATCTTACTTATGGCCAAGCAAAAAGGATTCAAGCAAGTTTTTATTCCAAAAGCCAATAGCAAGGAAGCCAGTTTAATCAATGGCTTAGAAATCATTCCATTAAAAAATCTTTATGAAGCCGTAGGTTTCTTGCAAGGTTTAGTAAAAATTGAACCAGTCAAGCCTGCGGATTGGAATAAGTTACTAGAAGTGCCGGAGCCGAGCTTTGATATGCAACTCATCAAAGGTCAGGAAGCTGCGAAAAGAGCCTTGGAAATAGCTGCTGCTGGCGGGCATAATGTTTTGCTTTCCGGTCCTCCTGGCACTGGTAAAACTTTGTTGGCTAAAGCTTTGCCCTCGATTTTACCGAAACTTACAGTGGATGAAGTTTTAGAAATCACTAAGGTTTATAGTGTCGCAGGCCTACTAAATGTGAATCGAACTTTAGTTACCCAAAGACCATTTAGAAGCCCGCATCATACCGCTTCGGGTATTGCTTTAGTTGGAGGCGGGTCAAATCCCAAGCCAGGGGAGATCTCACTTTCTCATCGTGGTGTTTTGTTCCTCGACGAATTTCCAGAGTTTTCTCGTAATGTCCTGGAAAATTTAAGACAACCTTTAGAAGACGGAGTGGTTACAGTGGCCAGAGTACACTCGACCGCTTCTTTTCCGGCGCAATTCACACTAGTAGCTGCACAGAATCCTTGCCCTTGTGGTTATTATTCGGATCCAACCAAAACTTGTATTTGCTCACCTAATCAAATTATGAAGTATCAGAAAAAGATCTCAGGGCCTTTGCTAGATCGGATTGATCTTCATGTTGAGGTTGGACGAATTGAATATGAAAAATTGGCTTCTGAAGCCTCAGGCGAGAGCTCTGCGGATATTCAAACCCGAGTCCAGCAAGCTCGCGATGTCCAGACAAAACGATTTGGAACCAAGGCTTTGGTGAAAACCAATTCAGAGATGTCGATTAAAGAGATCAAAGAATATTGTAAACTTGACTCTGAACAGCAGAATTTTATGAAAGCTGCTGTGGTTAAAATGTATTTGTCAGCGAGGTCCTATCACCGTATCTTGAAATTGGCTCGTACAATTGCTGATTTGGTCGGGGAAGATAAAATTAGCTTAAGTCATCTCGCTGAGGCGCTCCAGTATCGCCCCAAAGTTGAGTAGTAAGGGATAAGTAGAAAGTATAAAGGAATGCAAAGTTCAAAAATTACAAATTTTATCGATTTGAAAGTATGGCAATCTAGCCATCAGGTGGTTTTATGTATTTACAGACTATCTAAATTATTTCCGAAAGAAGAGCTCTACGGTTTGGTTAGTCAGCTAAGAAGAGCCGTAGTTTCGATAACATCAAATATTGCGGAGGGTTTTAGCCGAACTAGTCCTAGAGATAAGGCTTATTTTTATTCTATTGCTTTGGGGTCAGTAAACGAGGTTCAAAATCAAATTTTAATAGCCAAAGATTTAATATATTTAAAAGAATCAGAATATATAAAGATATCAGAGGCGTTAATTGAGATTCATAAAATGCTCAATGGTTTAATTAAAAGTGTTTTAGCGCGTCCTTAATACTTACTACTTTATCCTTTCTACTCTTTGCGATATAATGCCTAAGCTATGTCTCATACGAAAAAAGTCAGAAAAGCCGTTATTCCTGCAGCAGGATTTGGAACCCGTTTCCTTCCTGCTACCAAAGCTCAGCCAAAGGAAATGCTTCCGATTGTCGACAAACCGATTATTCAGTATGTAGTAGAAGATGCTGTATCTGCGGGGATCGAAGACATTGTCATTGTCACTGGTTGGTCTAAGCGAAATATCGAAGATCATTTCGATTATCCTTTTGAATTGGAGAAAAGATTAGAAGAAGCTGGAAAGATTTCAGAACTAGAAGAGATTAGGAAGATTGGAGATTTGGCGAATTTCACATACGTCCGCCAAAAAGGACCCATGGGTAATGCGACCCCCATATTAAACGCTAAGCATTTAATTGGTGATGAACCGTTTATGGTTTTGTGGGGAGATGACTTTATGGAAGCGACTCCTACTCGAGCCCAGCAACTACTGAAAGCCTACGAGGAAAATGATTGCAGTGCCGTAGTTAGTTGCATTAAAGCTAACAAACCTGAAGATTATAAACGTTATGGGTATGCCGCAGGAAAAAATCTAGGACCCGGACTTTTAGAGATTGAAAAATTGGTAGAGAAGCCAGGGGCTGGGAAAATAGATTCGGACTTTGCAGTTATAGGCGGCGCGATTTACGAGCCGGAGATGTTTGGAGCGATCGAGGAAGCCATGAAGCGGCTAGAAAAGGAAGGTAGCAAGAGAGAGCTCGTTTACATCGACGCTTTAAATATTTTACTTGAACGAAAAATGAAATGTCTGGCCCTCGAAATCAAGGGCAAGTTTTATGATTGTGGTAACAAGCTTGAATATCTGAAAGCTGTTGTAGAGTTTGGCCTTAAGCATGATGACCTAAGCCGTGAATTTGCCGAATACCTAAAAAATATTGTAAAATAAAAGCAGGTTAAGCGTCTTTCAGAAATAAAAATGGACAAAAAATATTATATAATCGGCGGTGTGTTAGTAGCACTCCTCATTCTAGTGGGAGTCTTATTTTTTGGTAGCTCTAGCGCTCCAAAAAAGACCACTTCAGGAAAAATCGAACTCGTCTGGTGGAAGACTTTTGAAGATTCAACTAATATTCAGGATTTGATTTCTGATTACGAAAAGCTCCACAGTAATGTCACTATTACCTTTGTAAAAAAAGATCCATCAGACTATGAGCAACAACTAGTAAATGCCATCGCATCAGGTACTGGTCCTGATATTTTTAGCATTCACAATGATTGGGTACCGAAGCACGCAGATAAAATCACTCCTGCTCCTGATTCGACTATGAGCCTGAGGACATATAAAGACACTTTTGCTGATGTGGCTTATTCTGATTTTATAAAAGACAATAAAATTTACGGAATTCCATTATCAATTGATTTATTAGCGCTTTACTATAACAAGGAAATTTTAGGTTCTGCAGGAATTTCACAGCCTCCTACCACATGGCCAGAATTAGTCAGTGATGTCCAGAAAATTACCAGAGTTAGTAAGACCGGAGAATTTACTCGTTCTGGGATTGCTATGGGGACTTCGACCAATGTCAGCCGGGCTGTTGATATTCTGACCCTACTTATGCTTCAGAATGGCACGAAGTTTTATTCTGATGATCTCAATTCCGCCACCTTTGCTCAGGATAACTCAACCTTCGGATCTTCTTCGTTTAATCCCGGCGGCACAGCGCTAAGTTTTTATGCCCAGTTCGCTCAGCCTGCGAAGGTTTCTTATACATGGAATACCAAAAATGATTTTAGTCTGGATGCATTTACGGCCGGCAAGGTCGGTATGATTTTAGGTTATCAATACATGCAGCCTATGATCCGAGCTAAAGCCCCAAACCTTAACTGGGATGTCGCAGGTGTTCCTCAGACCTCAGATCAGGCTACAAAAATTAACTTTGCCAACTACTGGGGAGAGACTGTGGCCAAGGCTTCTAAGAATTCTGCTGTGGCTTGGGATTTTCTGAAATTTATTTCTCAAAAAGCTGAGTTGGACAAATATTATGCTAAACATAAGCTGGTGGCTTCACGAAAAGACATACTTCCTTCCCAAGTACCTGACACTGAGATCGGAGTATTTGCAGAAAATGCTCTAACTGCAAAGAGTGTTTATAAAAAGGATGCCAATCTGTTTGAGGCTGTATTTCTGAAAGCTATCGATGATGTGATTTTAAAAAATCTTGATGCAGTCAGCGCTCTGCGTAATGCGGCACAGCAGATTAATTTAAGTTTGCGAAACAAATAGTATTTATGGTATAATGTTGCTAACTTAAGTCTTCCAATTTGAAATCAAAAGTAAAAAAAATCTCGTATGCTGTTCTTCTGCTTTCACTAAGCTTGGCGCATGTTGCCCAAGCTGCTATCGTTACTTGTCCAGATGACTGTCAGATTTCAGATTTGATTTTAGTAGTTGTTCGGATTATCAATTATCTTTCTAGTCTCTCTGGTCTAGTGGCTATGATCTGGGTTTTGTGGTGTGGTTAAAATTTGATTACGGCTTAAGGTAAA
>CAYOPE010000002.1:28984-32217 GCA_964405805.1 uncultured Candidatus Saccharibacteria bacterium
TATTCACTATACTTATCAAATCATGCTCAAGTAGTTTACTGTACTTTTAACTATATATTTTAGTTTTCTTCTTTATCTTTATTAGTGTTTCGTAGTATTAATTATATTTACATTCTTGCTTGACTAGTGGCTATGGTCTAGTTTTTATGGGTTAAATACAATATTATTACTGTTTACTTTAATGAAGAAAAGCTTTCAGGAGCCAAAGAGACATTCGGCAACGCTATCATTGGCTTTTTCTTAATTTTAGTGGCTTACTTATTGGCTGATGCTATTGTGGCTTTGCTAGGAGGATTTAGTCTGCAGCAGCTTTATCAGATCATATACAAACCCTGATGCAGAAGTATTTTGCGATTATTTCATTGGTCATAATATGTTCTTTTGCGATCTTTCCAAGTTTTGTTTTAGCCGCCCCTTCTTGTGCAGGTAGCCCAGATCCAAATCAGTTATGCAACCCGTTTGAGTCTAACTCAGGCTCTAAAAAGATTAGCAGTTTCGCTCAGTTCGCCATTTTTGTTTTAAATGTTTTTTCTGGACTGGCGGGAATCGTCAGTATTGTATACATAGTTTTTAGTGGCTTTCGGTTCATCACTTCTCAGGGTAACGAAGAAACGGTTGAGAGTGCGAAAAGAGGTCTGCAGTGGTCAGTCATAGGGTTCGTGGTTATTTTGCTTTCCTATATCATAGTCTTGGGCATCAGTAAGGAGCTTAAGTTTCAGGGCCTCGGTACTCCGGATCAATTAAAAAATCCACTAACGTTAAATACTTTTTTTGATCTATATACTAGACTCCTCGACGCTTTTTTTAGTATCATGGCTTTGATAGCCATTCTGATGCTCATAGTTAGTGGTTATAGATATATCACGGCACAGGGAAATACAGAGCAAGCAGAAGCTGCAAAGAAGACGATTACTTACGCTGTATTGGGAATCGTAGTCGCTCTACTTGCGTATGTCATAGTTCATAGCGTTGCCACATTCTTTGGTCTACCATAAATATATGAAAAAAATTCTTATTGGTTTTATATTGTTATCTTTTGTTCTAACTTTACTGCCTGCAACTTTGGTTTTGGCGGATAATTGTACAGATAACTCAAATCCTACCGGCAGTGAGGCTGTCTGTAATCCAGCGCCGACTTTCTTTGTTAGTCTTCCAAGCCGAGGCGGGTTTGGCGATAACACTTTTGGCACTTTGTTGTTATTTTTTATTCAAATGCTTTTGGTTTTTGTTGGGCTCCTTGCTGTGCTATTTATCATTATCGGTGGCATCCAGTACGTCACTTCCAGAGGCGATGAAGAACAAGCTGAATCTGGCAAGAAAACATTGCAAAACGCTGTAATTGGACTCGTAATTGCTATTTTATCCTATGTAATTGTGGTGGTTGTGATTAACGCTCTAAATAACAAAACATAAAGGTCGAAAGCTTCGGTTCTTGACGGCTAGAAAAGAATATATTAGAATTAAATTACAATTAATAAAACATATGAAACAAACTACTAAATTAGTTCAGATCACTTCTATCGTTCTGACGTTTGCGTTTGCTCTCGCTCCTCTGGCTTTCGGAGCTTTCCAGGATCCTTGTGCTTCTGGCACTGGAGGACTGCCTTGTGACACCTCGATCTCATCCTTTATCATCAAGATCATAAACATTGCCTTGACTGTGGCTGGCTTGATCGCTGTACTCTTCCTGATTGTCGGCGGCTTCCGTTACATTACTTCTGCAGGGAATGAAGAAACTGCAGAGCAGGCCAAGAAGATTATTACCAACTCGATAATTGGTATCGTAGTTATCATCTTGTCATTCGTTATCGTTCGTGTCATCAGCAACGCTCTGATCAACCAACAAGCTTAAGCTTGGAAACATGAATAAAAACAAAATAGTAAAAATTGGATCAGTGCTATTTGGTTTGCTTCTGCCAACATTGGTTTTGGCAGCAGGCATTATTCCTAATAATCCCGATAACACTGGGGTTTTGCCTGGTGATCCCAGCAGCACCTTTAACGATCAAGTCAGTATTGTAATTCGCATACTTCTCGGAGTTGCTGGAATTATTGCCGTATTATTCATCATAATCGGCGGGTTTCAGTACATCACTTCTGGCGCCAACGAAGAAATGGCCGAATCTGGCAAGAAAACTTTACAGAATGCCATCGTTGGCTTGATTATCATCATTCTTTCCTATGTCATTGTAGTGGTAATCGCCAGAGCGCTCATCTTTGGTCCTGCTGGTACTTAATTTTTGAACCGCCTCGATTCTGAGGCGGTTTTTTTATCCAAAAAAACAAGGGCTATCCAACTGGTGAATAGCCCTTGCGAGAAGACTAAATGTACTTCTCGACTTTACTTCCCTACTTCTCACTCTCGCGCAGCACTTTCTTGAAGCTGCCGTCAGGCTGCTCCAGAAAGTCGTAGTGGAGGTTCTTCGTACGCTTGCGCGCGCGGGCGAAGAATTCGGCATTGAGCGTGATGTTCTTGCTCGCCTGCAACCGCAGGGGCACGATCATCTCGTCGATGACGACTTCCCAGTCGTCCTGCTTGTCGCTGTACCGGAATGTCAGCGGCGTGCAGTTGACCGGGACCGGCACCACATGATCGTAGAAGTTGTTGCCTTCATCCGCCTGGATGATGCGCCGGCCGCATCCCCAGATCTCGACGTGCTCCATGAATCCCTCGCGGCCTTTTTTGAATTTGAGGCCGCCCCAGGTATCACGGTCGATCGCCCGCTGCACGTAGCTGTGCCCATCGTAGTAATCGTTGCGGCCGTACTCGCCGCGAGGCCAGTAAACACCCGGATCGAGAGGCCGGCTTCGGATGTCGTCGACGGCCGAACGATGATACTCGGACTGTGGTGTTGGCGCATTCGGCACCGAAGCCTCGTTCCGGGGTTCCCGATAGATCGGCGGCGGCGGCGGGGTCAGGGGGAGTGAGCGGATCTGGTTGACGGTCATGCGCTCGCCGGGCAGCGGGGTGGGTGGGGGGATCGCCGCAGGCGGCGGGGTGACCTTGGCGCTCTGCGGTGCGGGCGCCGGCGCTTCGATCTTCCGGATGTGCACCGTCTTGCCGTCGACCGTGTGGGTGAATCCGGTGCCATCGAGGAGCTGCTTCATCGCGCTTTCGATGCTGCTCATGTCGAGGGTCCCGGTCCAGTTCCCGGTGAGAGCCTGGTCACCCTCGATTTTGTAGTTGAGCTCTGTGCCGACGATCTTGACGATCGCAGCCCGTGACCGTGGCT
>CAYOPE010000002.1:32227-60760 GCA_964405805.1 uncultured Candidatus Saccharibacteria bacterium
CCCCAGAAAAGAAAAACTGAAAAGAGACAGGTAAGCGTAATAGATCGGAAATCTCTCCTCCCCTTTCATGTAACCCAGACTATAAATATGCACCATCAGAGAAATAAAGCTCACGACCAGAAGCATCATAACTGAAATCGGATCTATCAGAGTACCCATATGGATCGAAAGACCATTGGCAAATTCCAGCCAGGATATATCGATCGGAATAAAGGCCTGGTAGGCCCCGTTGAGGACGACGACAGCGACGACGATACGAACGATTTTCTGCATGTGCGTCTCCTGCGCGATCATCGCGCAAATCCGAAATGTTGAAGTGAAAAAGTTATGAAGTCCTCCGTAGGACTGTTATCAAAGAAAGGGAATTAAATTCCCGCTGAATGCCTATCTTCCAAGATTTGGAAGGAAAGCGCTCAGCGGGATAGATCTAAATGAGATTTAGAGATATTCTGCCAACAACTTTCCTGTAAAGTTAGGGCTATTTATGGATTTTTAGGATAACGTATAAGTATACACCTTTTTGGCACTTTTGTCAACCCCCTCCAAATAGGCGTGAATAAAGGCTAAATGCAAAACCCGCACCAGACTTTCGTCAAGATGCGGGTTTGCTATGCTCACTCGCTGGGTTTTGCCTCAGCGAGAGTTGTTCTTCATCCCTCCTTAGGGATTTTACTTCAATGCGATCGGAGCGGCGTCGATTTTCGCCTTGACTCGTTGCGCCCAAGTGGGTGGCGCAGGTACCGTTGGAGCGGGCGGTGGCGTGGGAGTCACCGGTGGGGAGCCGGTCCACGCTGTCTTGATCCAACCGATGAAGCTGGACCACCCGTTCTTGATGTGGCCCCACACGCTTTGATTCGGCAGGGGAAGCGGGTCGCCTTGCTCGCGGACTTGATCGACGGTTTTCAGGTTCGCCTTGTTTTTCTCCAACACTTCCGCGAGTGTGGTCTGGAGAGTTGCGGCAGAACACGGGACATCTTTGTCGACGGTCTGCGTCACGGGGTTGTACTCGTTGCACTTTTTGTTCAGCGCGTCTTGCATCGCTTTCGCAAGCTGTGCGGCGGTACGAGTGTCGAGCTGCTTCCGAGTCACGCGAAGTTGCTTGCGTGAGCCGGTGCCGATGGGGTCGATTCCATCAGCAGTCCGGACGTCCACATCTTCAGAGCGCTTCTGAGCGGCTTCGGATGTGTACTTCGGCAGCAGGTCGTACCCGAGTTTGGTCACCGACGACTGGACGTACGGGAAGAGCACGACTGCGATGGTCGGCACGACCACGGCGAGGGAAATCGCCGTGGCAATGTAGACGATCCAGTTGTCGATCCCGTCGTTGCGTCGCAGGTACGCCAGGACGATGCCCACCAGGGCCAGGACCAGGAACCCACCAACGATGATGGGTCCGAGCTCCTTCGCCTTGAGGAACGCCGTCAGAGCAGTGCCGATAGACGTGAACGCCGCGATCGCGATCGCGATGTTTTTCGCCAGTCCGGTGGCCGAGGTGGGTACCGTCGGCGTCGGAGGCGGGGTCGGTGCGGGCGTGGGTGTTGCCGGTGTAGTCATCGTTATCTCCTCAAGAGTCTGATGATGGCCGCGACGATCTCACGAACCTCGTCCGCAGCCAAGATTGCCATAAGCCACTGCCAACCGCCCCATTTCACCGCAGTGCCTGCGGTGGACAGAGGGCTGGTCTTCGGGATCTTGTGGAAGTTCCGAAGCAGATCCAGCCATGTTTTCTGACCACCTTCCTCGCCGCCGCCGCGCGTCTCCAGCTTGTCCATGACTTCGTCGGAGAGCGCAAACGGGATGTAGGCGAGAGTGGCCACGACCAGGGTCAGCAGAGCCAGTAGACGCATGGCCCAGCCCCATCCTGATTCGTCCGGCAGCAGCCATGGTGCTAAGTACTGGCTGATGCTGGAGAAGGATTCCGAAAGCCCCCTCTTCGCACGATCTGTGTACGTGGGTTCGGATGCCTTGGCGGGTTCAGACACGGGTTTGATACGCCCAGCCTGAATGTCCGCCTGGATTTCAGCATCCGTCTCGTACATGCCGTACCGTTCGAGGTTTCGGTCTCGCTGCTGGTCTTCCGACGCGTCTGCACTCGTCGCGACTTTCGTCGGAGTCGACTGCGTTTCGTCGGTGCTCGGTGCTCCCGGGATCACGACTGCAATCAGCAGAGTGAGGATGATGCTGACGACTGTCGTCAGCGACCACACTCCCAACCACTGATTGTTTGTCTTCATGATGTCACCGAAGCGGACGTTCATCCGGTCAGCCGCAGCTTCGTTGCCGCGGATGAGACGGAAGATCATCAGCCCGATCACACCACTCGTGACGACCAGGGGTGTCCAGCTTGCGCCGAAGTACACGTACAGCAGCAGGAGCAGCGGCATCCAGAACATGTAGAATCGGTTCTGGGGATGCCGGCCTTGCCAACCAGCGACCAGGTGCGCGATGCGACCTTTGCCGTCGCCGACTGTCACTGCTGGCGCTTTCGGCTGGGGACCCCTGAGCACGACTTCGTAGTGGCGGCTGGTCTCGAGGAGGTATATATCCAGATTTGCACGACGCGCCGTCAGCGTCACGGCCAAGGTTTTCCCGCCAACCGGCAGGGTGTCCTCGGTCGTATCGCCTTTGGGCACGATCGCACCGTTGATGTTCACTTCTTCACGCGCCGTCACTGAGATCTTCGCCGGCGCTGACTTGCCTTCCGCGTTCCTCACGACGAGGTGAACGCGGAACTGTCCTGGAGTGATTCGCGTACGCTGCCAGTACAGTTCGTAGCCGGTCAGATCCACGGGCGGCGCGGGCGGGGTATCCGGAATTGCGTCGAACACGATGGGCGTGGACTCCTGCGCGATGTTGCTGCGGGGGTGGAACACGACTTCTGTGGTCTGCTTCGGGTTGGTGGGACGAATTTCAATCAGGGCGCGACCATCGATGACAGCGATTGCTTCGCCGGCACCGAGGATATGGCCACCCTGCTTGATTTCCACCGCACCTGTGTAGTCGACCTCATCCGACGCGCCCGTACCCTCGGCTGTATGAGCCAGGATACGGACCTGCACGAAGCCATTGGCCGTGGGGCCGAACTTCTTCGCGTCGATGGTGGCGACCGTGTCGTCGACGACCGGGGCAGCGGCTGCCTGTGGAGCTTCCGGCATGGTCCAAACTTTCTGTACGAGCACCTGTTCATTGCCGTCTTTGATCACGGCGCTGAAGAACAGAGTCTTCGTGTCCAGAGGCAGTTCGGAGATGGGGAAGTCCGAGTAGCCAGAACCGCTGGTCGTGACGTTGCTGTAGAGCGTGTTACCGTCGACTTTGAATTCGACCACGAGCATGGGTTTGTTCTGAGTCCCACGTCGGGTCATGAGCGCGACAGGCAGCGCGAGACGATCTTCGGGCGGATTCGGTGACACGATAATCTGGTGCACCGTAACCCGACCGAAGTGCCACTCGACCGAGATTGCTTTCGGATCGGGTGGCGGGGAGGGGTTGGGTGCGGGCGTGCCGGGGGCCGTGACGCGAATGTTCTTCGCGCGCGGTCCTTTGGCCGTGTCCTCTTTGTCGAAGCTGACGCGGGCATTCTCACTCAAGTGTCCGGACACAACATCCGACACGTGAGCAAAGATCTGCCTCGCTTCATCTGCGACTTCCACCCAGGCAACTCCCTTGTTGAAACGCTTGACGATTCCATCCATGGCTGCCTCCGCGCTCAAAAACCGTCTTTGCGGTTTGAGCAAACGAGTTAGTAAATGACCGCCTTACATGACGGTCAGAATTCGGTTTTCAAGGAACCTTCAGTTCCTCAAAGTACGAAGAACCGAAGTCACAGATGTGACTGCATAGTATAGCAAAATTGAGCTGATTTGTCAATGCTTTTTGGGCAAAAAGAAAACCGGGATCTCGAACTGGCGAGATCCCGGGCGGTAGCATGATAGCTACCTGAAACCGTATTCAATTGTGTTGCGCAGCTACTGCTGCGGTTTGTCGACCGCGACCGCGGCGGCGTCGATGGCGGCTTGCACGCGCTTGGCGAGGTCGGCGTTCAGGGCTTCCTTCTTGGAGAAGATGCCCTTCTTGACCCCGCTGCTGGCGAGCTCCACCACTGCCCCCTCGATCGCCTTGTCGTTGACGTTGAGGGCATTGATCGCCGTGCTGATCTTCGCGAACTGTTCCGCGGTCACCCTCTCCACCGCCGTGACACGACCTTCGACCGCCGTGACACGACCTTCGACCGCCGTGACACGACCTTCGACCGGTTTGACGCCGTTGCTGATCTGCGCCGCGACCTCGTCCTTGGTCGGCCGGTTGGCGACCTTGGCGTCGGTCTCGTCGATCCACTGCGTGAACCGCGTCGCGCGCTGGATCAGGCCGTTGACGAGCCGCGTGTTCGACTCGACCTGTTTGCGCAGGTCGGCTCCGCTCTGATGCTGCTGGATGTAGTATCCCAGCAGCTGCATGTCGGAGCTGAACACGTAGAGCTCACCGCCGCTTGCGAGGTCGTTCCCGTCCTGATCGTTGACCCACACCTTGTAGGTCCCGACCGGGACGTTCGCGTCGACGGTCAGCTGGCCCTCGAGCGCGTTGCCCTTGAGCTTGCTGTCGGTGAACGCGATTCCCGCGACGTCCGCGTTGGTGTCGTCGCTGACATCGCTGAACGAGACCACGACGTCGCCCTTGACCGGCGCGGCCAGCGTGATGCGCTGAACCTGCTTGTCGGGCGTCGAGTAGTCCTGCCCGACCGCGTCCGGCGCGACGCTGACGACGCGGTTGTTGGCCCGGGTCTGCGCCGACGCGTTGCCGGCGAGGAGCCCGATGCCGAGGACGAGGAGAACGACCGGGACGACGCGAGTGACACGGGATACGGTGACGTTGCGACGGCGATACAGCATGAACAGTCCTCCCAGCATGCTCACGGCGAAGACCGTGAGCAGCATGTAAACGAGACGATCGAGGGTATTTCTGAGATTCTGAATTTCCTGCCTCATCGCCTTCCCGCTCCAGTACGTGGCAGCGAGCGCGTTGGCCACGTTCACGTTCTTGTTGCCTGGCATGCTCGGGTCGGTTGTGATGATGGTATTCATGACCACTCTGGTGATGTCCGCGGCTATGGGCGGGATCGGGATGATGCGATTCGCTGCCCGTTCGGCCGAGACCAGCACGTCGTCGAGGTTGGTGACGTGAGGAGCCACCTTGATGGTGAATTCCTTCTCGACTTCCGCATCCTCGGCGTCTGTCACGTTGACGGTCGCTTTGTACTCACCCTTCCAGTCCTTCTCGGCGCTGTAGGTGAGCTTACAGTCCTCGATCTTATCGATAACCGAGCCGTCGCCTTGGTTCACGTCGATGCACTTGTAGGGCGGCTTGCCGCCCGCGATGTGCAGCTCGACCATCTTCGCCGCGTCGCCGGCCGTAATGCCCGGCAACGAATCCGTGAGGATGGTGAGCTCGGTGACCTTGGCCGCGGCCTTCGAGGCCTCGGTCTTCGGCGGTTCCGCCGGGGTCTTGGCCGCGGTGGTTGCCGGCGGCGTGACCGGAGCGGCTGCGGTGGGGCGCTTGCCCGAGGGGCGAGCGACCTGCGCGGACGCGGTGTGCGCGAACGACGCGACGAACGCGAGAACCAGGGTGATGACGACGACGCGCGTGCTCTTCATGTCTGTGCTCCTGTGTGCGTCTCTATTGGACGCAGTCTGACTGGTGAACCTGTGGTAAAAACACAATATCTATATTTGAACCCCTCCGTGGAGTTCAAAGGAACAAAAAATGCTGAGGCGGAAAGCGCTCAGCGGAGTAAGTCCAATTAATTGGAATTAATCCGCTAATAACTTTCCTGTAAAGCTACTAGCATATACGATTTTTTAGCATAACGTGTAAGTATACTCCTTTTTGGTCATTTTGTCAAGACTTGGCCTAAATTAGCCCTTTTTGGCTATAGAAAAACAGCATTTCATCATATTTGATAAGCTTTGGCAAATTGCCGAAAACTGGTATAATTAACTGCAATTGCCGACGTGGCGAAATTGGCAAACGCACTAGGTTTAGGACCTAGCGCTCGAAAGAGCTTGTCGGTTCAAGTCCGACCGTCGGCACCAATTGACATCATAACTAAATTTCAGTAAAATTTATAAGCTATGAACAAGTTTTTCCGAAACTTACTAATTATAATCGCGATCTTCCTGCTGATCGCAGGGGCTTTTAGTTTATTTAATAACAATGACAAGGGAGCGACCACTGTATCCATGTCACAGGTCGCTGATGAAGTAAACAATGCTAAAGTCGATCACATCGATGTCTCTGGCGATAGTCTAACAGTGTATCTGAAAGACAGCTCCAAACAAGAAGCGACCAAAGAGCACGAGATTGCGCTTTCTGAGACTCTGAAAAATTATGGAGTAGATGCCAGCAAACTCAAAGACGTGAAGATCAACTTGAAAGATAACAGCACTTCTTCGTTTTGGATTTCGACTATCTTGCCATTTGTGATTCCTTTCCTTTTGATTGCCGGGTTTATTTGGTTTCTCATGCGTCAGGTCCAGGGCTCGAACAACAGAGCCATGTCTTTCGGTCAGTCAGGAGCAAAACTTCTAGAACAATCAGATCGCCGCAAGCGAATTACCTTTGCTGATGTGGCTGGAGTGAAAGAAGCGAAAGAAGAACTGAAAGAGATTGTCGAATTTCTTCGCTTCCCGCAAAAATTTTTCTCACTCGGCGCCAGAATTCCTAAAGGTGTATTGTTGCTCGGCCCGCCAGGAGTAGGAAAGACTTTGGTGGCGCGCGCTGTAGCTGGTGAAGCCAATGTGCCTTTCTTCCATATCTCAGGATCAGAGTTTGTAGAGATGTTTGTGGGAGTGGGTGCTTCTCGCGTGCGCGATTTGTTTAAAAAAGCCAAGAAAAATTCACCATGTATTGTTTTTATCGATGAAATAGATGCAGTCGGGCGCCAGCGTGGAGCAGGTCTGGGCGGCTCTCACGACGAGCGAGAGCAGACTCTTAATCAAATTTTGGTTGAAATGGATGGTTTTGAAAATGATACCAATGTCATTGTAATAGCAGCGACAAACAGACCAGATGTCCTAGACCCAGCACTCTTGCGTCCTGGTCGGTTTGACCGACAAGTGGTCCTGGATCAGCCGGATATCCATGACCGGGAAATGATTTTGAAAATACATGCTAAAGGTAAGCCTTTAGCTAAGGGTGTAAACATTCGCTCTGTGGCAGAGCGAACGCCGGGATTTTCTGGCGCTGATCTGGCTAATCTGATGAATGAGGGTGCGATCTTAGCAGCTCGGAGAAACCTCAAAGAAGTCGGACAAACTGAATTGTTTGAAGCCATAGAAAAAGTCATGATCGGTCCTGAGCGAAAGAGTCACCTCATGAGCAAGAAAGAAAAAGAGATTGCGGCTTGGCACGAAGCAGGACATGCATTGGTTGCGACAGTGCTTAAGCACGCAGATCCGGTGCACAAAGTCTCGATCGTCTCTAGAGGTCGTGCTGCTGGCTATACTATGAAGCTGCCGACGGAAGATAAGAATTTGCATTCGAAATCAGAATTCCTAGCTGATCTGGCGGTATCATTGGGCGGCTATGCGACTGAGAAAATGGTTTTCAATGAACTGACTACAGGCGCTTCCAATGATTTGAAAGTGGCGACCAGTCTTGCTCGCAAACTTGTGACAGTTTATGGCATGTCAGAGACTCTCGGGCCTATGACGTTTGGTGAAAGCCATGATATGATTTTTCTTGGCCGAGAAATTTCAGAGCAGAAAAATTATTCAGAAAAAGTGGCAGCGAAAATCGACGAAGAAGTTTCGGGCTTTATCGAACGAAGTTACAGAACAGCCATGGACATCCTCAAAAAGTATAAAAAGCATCTGACTGCGATTGCTCAGAAATTGATCGAAGTGGAAACTATCGAACGCGAAGACTTCGAAACACTCGTGGCAGACATTTTACCTGTAGAAAAAAAGTTTAAGAAAGAAACTCTCGAGCTGCCATCTGATCTAAGCCCGGCCCAGGCCTAAGACAGCCTTATGCTGGATTATAGAAAAATTTTAAAGCAGGCTTCTGACATAGTCGGAGCTAACAAGCTTTTGTATGTTCTGGGCCTGTTTTTAATTTTGCCACCGACTCTACTGAGCGTCTGGCAGGTAGCTAACCCGTTTGTAAACTTGATAATAGTTCTGTGGTCTGTCTACATAACTACTGCACTGCTGGTCATGATCAAAAGCATTTTGGATAAACATGAATTGTCATTGAAAAAATCAGTTGTGCTAAGCAGTTTTTTTGCCAGCCGGATACTGAGCATCTGGCTGCTAGTGGAAATTGGCATCTTGGTTTTAGCAGTAGTTTTGGGCGGACCAGTGCTTTATGTTTATGGTCAAGGATTAAAAACAGGGTTTGTGGTTTTACTTGTTCTAGCATTATTAATTTTTATTCCTGTAATTGTCATCACTTCTATGGTGAACATCCTAGGCCCGCTATTTGTGATTAACTTTAATATGAAAGTTCGAGAAGCCATCAGGCACGGGTATGAATTACTCAGTCATTTCTGGCCATCACTGATCGGGTTATTTTTTTTACAGATTTTCTTCGAAATTCCTGCTTTATTTTTGCCTCGATTTATGGTAGAATGGCGAAGTGGTTTAGTGGTTTCCATAATTTCTGCGGTAGTGTTTCTGATTTACGAATCTTGGCTTATAGTTTTTTCACAAACAGTCTGGCTGCTAGCTTTTAATGATTTAGTAAAACCCCAAAAGTTCGAAGACGAAGAGCCGGTTGCTGCACCGGAGATTATCTAGGGCACTTAGCTCAGTGGTAGAGCATCTCTTTGACGTAGAGAGGGTCAGAGGTTCAAATCCTCTAGTGCCCACCAAAAATAATTAAGCCTACGAAATTACGAAAAGTTACGAAAGTACGAAATATTATTCGTATTTTCGTAAAAGATTCGTAGTTCGTAGAAGTTCAAATCTATGGATCTAAATCTGCTTGAACAAAAAATCAAAACAAAATTCAAAGATCGAAATTTACTGCAGTCAGCGCTGACCCATCGTTCATATTTGAATGAGAATCGCAGATGGCCACTGGCTCACAACGAACGTCTGGAATTTCTTGGCGACGCGGTTTTGGAATTGATTACGACTGAGTATCTCTATCGCAATTTTCCCAATCCTGAGGGCGAGCTGACGAATCTGCGCTCTGCTTTAGTAAATTACAAGATGCTGTCTGAGATTGCTTCAAATCTGGAACTAGATAAATACATCTTGTTATCTCGAGGAGAAGCCAAAGACACAGGACGGGCTAGACAAGTAATCCTGGCCAACGCTATGGAAGCTTTGATCGGGGCAATTTATCTGGATTCTGGATTTGAGGTGGCGAAGAAGTTTATCGATGAGTTTGTGATCAACCAGCTGGCAGGAATTTTATCAGCAGGTAATGTGCTGGATCCAAAAAGTAAATTTCAGGAATTAACCCAGGAAAAGCTCGGCATCACGCCGCACTACAAAGTCCTAGCTGAGTGGGGGCCGGATCATAATAAGAATTTCGAAGTCGGAGTATTTGTCGGTGAGCGACAAGTGGCCAAAGGCCAGGGTTCGTCCAAGCAAGAAGCGGAAATCGCTGCTGCCGAGAATGGACTGAAAGTCGAAGATTTATAGAAATAAAAATCAATGTATCTTAAGCGTCTGGAATTGCAAGGATTCAAATCTTTTGCACATAAAACCGTGCTCGACTTTGATCCTGGCATGACAGCTGTGGTCGGACCGAATGGTTCTGGCAAGTCCAACGTGGCTGACAGCTTGCGCTGGGTCATGGGCGAGCAGTCCCTCAAGCTTCTTCGCGGAAAAAAATCCGAAGATGTGATTTTCGCTGGCTCTGACAAAAAATCCAAACTCTCTGTGGCAGAGGTGGCTTTGACATTTGATAATAAGGACCGAAAGATTCCGGTGGAGTACTCAGAAGTGGTGATCACGAGAAGACTTTATCGAAATGGCGATTCAGAGTATCTCATGAATAATCAGCGAGTGAGACTTCTCGATGTCGTGGATGCTCTGATGCGGTCAGGGTTTGGCGCTACAAATTACGCGGTGATCGGGCAGGGGACGATCGATCAGATGATTTTGGCTGGTCCTGGTGAAATCAAAAATTTAGTGGAAGAGGCATCAGGTGTGAAGCCTTATTATCTGAAGCGGGAAAAAACTTTGCATCGATTGGAACAGACTGAAGAGAACCTGGCTCGAGTTTCTGATTTGTTAAAAGAAATCGAACCGAGACTGCGATCTCTGAAAAGACAAGCCAAGCGCATGGAAGAGCGAGAAGCCATTGCCTCGGAGCTTGTCAGTTTACAATTGCAGTTTTTCGGCAACCAATTTTATCTCCTAGAAACAGATCTGAAAGCAGTTTCAGACAGATTAGCCCTCAAATCCGGAGTCGTAAAAAAGCTTGAGAGCGAAATTTCGTCTTTTCAGACAGTGCTTGATAAAGAGGAGAAACAGACAGCGCGAACTGACACCTTTTTAGACGAACTTGATAAGAAGTTAAAAGATTTGGAAGATCGAAAGTCCGTATTAGTTGAGCAACTCGCCGAAGTCAGAGGCAAACTCAAAGTCGAATTACCAGTGACAAAAGACTTTGGCGCATTCAGAAAATCTTTTGAAGCGATTTTAGATATTTTGCGATCTGATAATATTGAAGAAATTAAGACGAAGCTGAAAGAACTAGTAGTGGAATTTGGTACATCTAAAAATGATGAGCTGCTAAAGCAAAAAGAAAGCTTGGCTGCCCAAGTCGACCAGGTCAATGCTGAGATCAGCGAGCAGAAAAGAGTAAGAACCCAGATGGTACTAGACGAAAAGCAGAAGAAAAGTTTTTTGACTGAAGAAGAAAAGAAATTTCGCGTTAAAAATTCGGAATTAGTCAGAGCTAAAGATGAACTAAACGTCGTGGTCGTGGAAAAAGCGAGACTCGATACCCGAATGGAAAGTTTGATCAAAGAGAGCCAAGAGGCTTTGGGAGCAAAAGTTGAAGAATTAAAAAATCATCGCAATACGCAAGTCGAAGCAGATCTCGTAAACCGAATCAGTAAGCTTAAACATCAGTTAGAATTGGCAGGCGGCGTGGACGAGGCTACTTTGCGAGAGTATCGCGAGACCCAAGAGCGGTTTGATTATCTGTCTGGTCAGTCTGGTGACTTGTCTCAGGCCGTCACAGACCTGAAAGCCGTGATTGATGAGCTCGATCAAATTATCAAAAAACAATTTGATGAAGCATTTGAGAAAATTTCAGAAAAATTCTCCGAATATTTCAGGATTTTGTTTAATGGCGGTCGCGCTCAGATGACACTTCTGAAAGAAACTCAGTCTGAGATCGAGGTTGAAGAGGAAGAATCAGAAGATCTAAAGCCGTCTATGGACGGCGTGCAGAAAAAGAAACCGCAAATCGTGGGAATAGAAATCAAAGCCACGCCGCCTGGAAAAAAATTAGCTACAATCGCTGCTCTTTCCGGCGGCGAACGCGCATTAACTGCGATTGCCCTGCTTTGTAGTATGTTGGCTTGTTACCCTTCGCCATTTGTGGTACTAGACGAAGTGGATGCTGCACTTGACGAAGCTAATTCCATCCGGTTTGCTAGTATCTTGGGTACGCTTGCTCACCAAACTCAGTTCATCACCATCACTCATAACCGCGAAACCATGCGCCAGGCGCACACGCTGTATGGTGTCACGATGAGCGATGAAGGAATTTCGAAAATTTTATCACTCAAACTTGAGAAAGCTGAGGAAATGGCCAGATGATCACAGATATTTTTTTACACCTGACAAATTGGATCACACACGTGATTAGCACGCTGGGCTATATGGGCGTGGTCGTGCTTATGACCATCGAGTCAGCAGCCATCCCGCTGCCGTCTGAAATCATCATGCCATTTGCCGGATTTCTGGTAGGAAGTGGGCGATTCAGTCTCATTGGTTTGGGCATTGCCGGTGGAATCGGCTCAGTACTGGGATCACTGATCACATATTTTTTGGGTTTCTATGGTGGTCGGCCTTTGATCATTCGCTATGGTCGTTTGATTCTTTTTAGTGAGAGCGATCTAAATCTAGCAGAACATTATTTTCATCGTTTCGGTAAAAGCTCGGCGTTTTTCTCCAGACTCATCCCAGGGATCCGCACTTTCATCTCAGTGGCAGCAGGGATTGGTAAAACAGATCTGTGGTCATTTATGGGGCTGACTTTTCTGGGGTCCTTCATCTGGTCCTATCTTTTAGCTTGGCTGGGAGTAAAGCTAGGCGATCACTGGCATGATTTAGAAATTTATTTTCGGAAGTTCGATTTGTTGATTGTAGCAGCGATTTTCATTCTGATTTTTCTTTGGTTTCGCAGACACAAAAAATCCCTCTAACGAGGGATTTTTAAAAGTTATTTTAGGACAAGTTTGTAACCACCCGTTTCGGTTAGAGTGTATTCGTAAACACCTGGATCGAGGGGTCTGCTAGTAATATAGCCTTCGGATTCTAGTAAGTCGACAAGAGCAGTTCCAGTGCTAACATCAGGGTATGCATTGTGATCCGAGTAATATAACTCCAAAGCAGTGTCTAGCTGGTAGACGTTGGTTTGGTTAACAGCTAGTTTGGCGCTATCTAAAATATCATCGACACGGACGTTAAGACCGTTGATGATGAGCGTTGAGCCAAGCACTGTGGCAATAATTGATGCAAGTAAGGAATTCATAACAGACAAGTTTAGCAAATTATAGCCCTCTTGTCAAGGGGTAGCGATTCTGTTATACTATGCAAGCTTATGTTAACTATCAGACTACAAAGAACAGGGACGAAAAATCGCGCAAGTTTCCGCGTGGTTTTGGCTGAATCCTACCGTGCAGCTAGCAAGCAAGCGCTAGAAGTTTTGGGGCATTATAATCCAAGAACCAAAGATTTTGGAGTAAAAAACCAAGATCGACTGAAGTTTTGGCTCGACAAGCATGTCGCAGTTTCTCCTTCGGTTTATAATCTTTTGATTGAGAAAAAACTTGTTAGTGGTAAGAAAGTCAAAGCCTGGCAGCCGAAAAAGGCAGCCGCGACCATAGAAGCGGCTGCAAATCAGCCAAGCCAACCGCTTGAGCCGCAAGCTGCTGAACCGGCAGCTCCTGCTGCGCCAACAGAGACCCCTGCTGCGCCAGAGGCACCAGCCGAAGCACCGGTTGAACCGCAAGCATAAATTTGCTATAATTTTTCTAACAATTAATATACACTGATATGGCAATGGAACAAGATCAGGAATTTGTGGAGTACGTCGTCCGAGCGTTAGTCGATCATCCGACGGATGTGAAAACTGAGCGCACTGTGGACGAAATGGGAGTGCTCATCACTCTTCACCTCAACCCAGAAGACATGGGTCAGGTGATCGGCCGACAAGGCCAGACCGCTAAGTCTATTCGAACACTGCTTCGAGTAGTGGGTGCGAAAAGAAAGTCTCGCGTGAACCTCAAGATTCACGAACCAGAAGGCAGCATGCGAGCCAAGAGAGACAATCGAGATACGGATCGCGAACTAGCTACCGATATCGACGAGTTTAAACTCTAAAATCTAAACCCCGCATCTCTTGCGGGGTTTTAAATTATGAAATTTATTTTACTCAGCCTTTTTCCGGAAAGCTTTGAATCTTACTTAAACGTAAGCCTGCTTAAGCGTGCGCAGGCTCATGAATTGATCGAGATTGAAAACTATAATTTGCGCGACTGGGGAGAAGGCATACATAAAAGTGTGGACCAGCGACCTTATGGCGGAGGAGCGGGCATGGTTTTGCGTGTCGACATCATCGATAAAGCTCTAAAAAGTTTGAAAGTAAAAAAGGGCAAAAAGGGTCAAGCAATTATTCTGATGACACCGCAAGGAAAAAGATTTGATCAAGCGCAGGCACGTAAACTTTCGAAACTGAAGACTCTAGTCTTGATTTGCGGTCGCTATGAAGGCTTTGATGAACGGGTCCGAGACCTTGTGGACATGGAAATTTCGCTCGGCGACTTTGTCCTGACTGGTGGCGAGATTCCAGCATTGGCAATTCTCGATACAGTAGCTCGGCTAGTCCCAGGCGTGGTGGGCAAAGAAGAGTCATTGGTTCACGAAAGTTTTTCAGAGTCTTTACTTGAGTACCCGCAGTACACTAGACCAGAAAATTATAAAGGCAAAAAAGTTCCTAAAGTTTTGCTGTCTGGCAATCACGCCAAGATCGAAGAGTGGAGAAAGAAAGAAGCTCTGAGGCGGACAAAAAAACGAAGACCGGATCTTTTAGGTTGAAACCGGGCGGTGCGAATGGGATTGTTTCAGCTTTTCAGCTTCGACTTCAGAGAGTTCGGTATATTCTCCTTCCCTCCAAAGTCGAAGGTTTTGCTGTGAAGGTGTTGGTAAGCAGATTCTTACCCAGTCTTTAGGGAACATACAACGACAGTACAGGCGAACCCTAATTAAATTACCGTCTTCGGCCACGACCTGGCCGAATGAGTTGTCTCGTCATTCGAACGGCGGACAACCCGGCAAGGGATTTACAGCGCGTTTGACCCAATCTCCTACGCTCATCGTAATTCCTCCATTCAAAACAATATAGCTTAATTATTCATCAAATTCAAATGCGTTTAGATAAATTTCTCGCTGAACAACATAAAGAAGTATCGAGATCAAAGATTCAGAAAGCCATAAAAAGTGGTCAGGTTTCAGTTAATGGGAAACAGATAACAGAGCCTGACTTTGAAGTTTCAGAAACTGACCAGATTGACCTGCCAGAATTTGGACCAGAAACTCTCAAACCTCAACCCTCAAACCTCAAAACTATCTTTGAGAATGACGACATCGTGGTGATCGACAAGCCAGCCGGACTAGTCGTGCATCCAGGAGCAGGGAATACTGAGAATACTTTGGCCAATGCTTTGATTGCGAAATATCCAGAGATTGAAAAAGTCGGCGAGCCGCACAGGCCTGGAATTGTCCATCGACTGGATGAAGATACTTCAGGACTAATCTTGGTCGTAAAAAATCAGAAGGCTTTTGAGTATTTCAAAGACCTTTTTTTGCATAGAAAAGTCGAAAAAGAATATTTGGCACTGGTTCATGGCGTTCCTGCGAAGAAACATGACTTGATTGATCTGCCCATTCAGAGAGTGCCTCTGAAGCAGAAGATGAAAATTGGCCTAGGAAAACCAGCTCAGACTGAATATTGGGTTTTAGAGACCACTGGACAATATTCGTTACTTAAGGTAAAATTGCATACAGGCCGTACACACCAGATTCGATTACATTTATCACACATTGGTCTGCCAATAGTTGGCGATCAGCTGTACGGGAAGAAAGACGAGATTTTAGACAGACAGTTTTTACACGCTCATCGCCTGAAATTTCAGATCATGGATGGAACTTGGATAGAATTATATTCTGAGTTGCCCGAAGATTTACAAGAAGTATTAAAGAAAATAGGAATTAAATATGATCACAAGTTTTAGACAAGAACAACTCAAAGAAGTACCTGTACTCAAAGCAGGCTACACTGTGCGCGTGCACCAGAAGATCGTAGATGTCTCACCAGACGGAAAAGAAAAGCAGCGCGTGCAGGTTTTCGAAGGCCAAGTTATCGGTACCAAAGGTGGCAAAGCCATCAATGGCACAGTCACTGTCCGCAAGATTTCTTCCGGTGTGGGAGTGGAGAGAATTTTCCCTATTCATAGTCCAAACATCGAGAAGATCGAAGTGGTGAAAGCCACTCCAGCTCGTAAAGCCAAGCTCTACTACACTAGAGCAGGCAAGGAAGCAAAAATTAGAGAATAACCAAAGACCGCCAGAAATGGCGGTTTTGACTTTTATAATCTATAGGGATAATATAAATTCAAGCAATTAAGAAAAAATTATGGCATTTATAGATAAAAATAGTCCTGAATTTAGGCACGCTATGATGGAAACAGCAACGAAACTAGACGAGCTCCTTCTGAATTTTGATTTAGACGCAGTTAGTTCATTGTCAGCAAGCGGCAGGGAAAAACTGAAACGGTTAGCAGAAGTAGCAGAAACAGTAGATAGTCAAAAATCATAGTTCTAAAAACCGCCTCGAGTTAGGCGGCTTTTTAAAAAAATCTATTTTACTCCGACTCGTCGTTCGAGAACTGAGACTCGCTTTTTCAGATCCTTTACATCAAAAGCGTAGGCTAGATGCCCCATTCGTAATTCGAGATTTTCTAATTCTTGTTTTACTTCAAGAATATCTGCTTTAGTTGCAGTATTTTCGAAACCCTGGGCAATCATTCTGGCCAGATCTTCGTTACTGATATCTTTTTTCGACATTTTTGTCATGTTTCTTTCTGCCGCTCAGGTTAATTTAGGCGACTTTTATCTTAAAACTAGAAAACTCGGTTGTCAACCTAAATGAGTTTTAGCACTTTCCACCAGGCTTCGATGTATTCGGCCCGGCGGTTTTGGTACTTGAGGTAATAGGCATGTTCCCAGACATCCAGGCCAAACATAGGTTGCAATCCTGACATAATGGGCGCGTCTTGCATAGGAAGATTTTTTATCTCCAACTTCGAGTTTGATCCGTTTCGCACGAGCCAAGTCCAGCCGCTACCGAAAAGTTTAGTTGCTGAGTCAGTGAATTGCTTTTTAAAATCATCCATGGAGCCAAAGCTTGAAGTAATCTCTTTGACTAGCAATTCGTCTTTTTGGTTCGCAGGATCGAGATACTTCCAGAAGAGAGAATGGTTGAAATGCCCGCCACCGTGATTGCGAATTGCCAGGCGATCCGCGTCATCGACTTTGAGATTGGCCAGATCCATCAGTAATTCTTCCACTGGCCGACCCTGTAGGTCTGGATATTTTTCCAAGGCAGCGTTAAGCTTGTCCACATAAGTCTGGTGATGCTTGGTATGATGCAATTCCATGGTTTTCGCATCAATAAACGGCTCTAAAGCGTCATAAGCGTAGTTGAGTTTGGGTAATTCGTGGTTCATATGTTTATTTTAAACGTCTTGTAAATTTAGGTCAATTATGCTATGTTGTGAGTAGCTTGAAAGAGCTGAAATTGTTGAATTATTGATATTTTGAACTAGTAGGCTTGCTTCAAACAATGACTTCTCAAATTGTGTCCAAATCATATCTTGAAATTTCCAGGGTTTTAATTTGATACAAACTTGAAATAGTTCTTTTTTGATGCGGCCAACCTAGGTTGGAAAGGTTTTGTATGGCAATTGGAATTATTATTGGAATTGTGGCTGGCGCTGCGGTCGGATATTTGATTCGCAAAGTCCAGATCGCGCAGCAAGTCAATTCTGTAGAAAACAAGGTTACCCGGGCGTTGGAGGATGCTAAATCAAAAGAAAAAGAAATCTTGCTGGAGGCAAAAGCCAAGGCTTTAGAGATTGTGGAACAGGGAAAAAAGACTGAAGCTGATTTTCGCAATCAGATCATCAAAGTAGAAGAGCGTTTAAATAAGAAAGAGTCGGATCTCGAGCGCAAGCTTTCGGATATGGACAAGACGAAAGAAGAAATGGCTTCGAAAAAAGCTGAGATCGAGAAGGTCAAGGATGAAATGAGGGAATTAAAGCAAAAGCAACTCGAGCAATTGCAAAAAATTTCAGGACTTTCTACTGAAGAGGCGAAAAGAGTTTTGCTTGATGCCACAGAAAAGTCAGTGAAAGAAGAGCTAAGCATGCTTACGCACAAGCTTCTAAACAATGCTCGGGAAGATGCGGATAAGAAAGCTCGCGAAATCGTAGCGTTGGCCATTCAGCGCTGTGCTTCGGAAGTTACATCTGAAACTACTACTACTTCGGTCACTCTTCCGTCTGAAGAAATGAAAGGTAGAATTATCGGTAAAGAAGGCAGAAACATCCGAACATTTGAACAAATGCTCGGAGTCGAAGTAATTGTCGATGAAACTCCAGATACAGTTGTGATCTCAGGATTCAATTCTGTCAGACGCCATATTGCCAAGCTCGCTCTAGAAAATCTTATCAAAGACGGGCGCATTCATCCGGCCAAAATCGAAGAAGCAACAGAGAAAGCCAAGAAAGAAGTGGCAGAAATGATTAAAGAAGCAGGAGAAGCTGCTGTATACGAACTAGGCATTGCCAATTTTCCGCCAAAGCTCGTGCAGCTCGTGGGTCGTCTCAAGTTTCGTACCAGCTATGGCCAGAATGTCTTGAAGCACTCTGTGGAAATGGCCAAGTTGGCAGCACTCATGGCTGAAGAGATCGGCGCTGATGTGCAGACTGTCAAACAAGGGGCTCTCCTTCACGACATTGGTAAGGCTCTGGATCAAGACATGGAAGGCACTCATGTGGAGATTGGTAAGCAGATTGCGAAAAAATTTAATTTGCCAGAGAAAATTGTCAATGCTATCGAAGCTCACCATGGAGATGTGGAATATACTTCTATCGAAGCAGCGATTGTCGATGCGGCGGATAACATTTCCGGAGCCAGACCAGGCGCTCGCCGCGATACTTATGAAAATTACGTCAAACGTTTGGAAGAACTAGAACACTTGGCTTCTAGTTTCGAAGGCGTTGAAAAGGTTTATGCCATCCAGGCTGGCCGTGAGATTCGAGTCTTTGTCTCACCAGGCAAACTGGATGACTGGGGAGCGACCAAACTTGCCCGCGAGATAGCAAACAAGATCGAGCAGGATTTGAAGTATCCTGGGGAGATTAGAGTTATGGTAATTCGAGAGACGAGAGTAATAGAATATGCAAGATAATTTCGAATGTTGAATTTAGAATTTTGAATCAATATTTGATATTCTCAATATTCTAATTTCACTCGAAATTCAAAATTAATTATTCAAAATTCGTGCTCAAAATTCTATTCTTCGGTGATATTTCAGGGGAACCCGGAAGAAAAGTGGTTAGACAAGAGCTTCCGAAAATTCTTGAGTCAGAAAAGCCTGATCTCGTTCTTGCTAATGTCGATAATCTGGCACACGGTAAGGGAATTACAGTGAAGACCCTGGAAGAATTGATCCGCGCCGGCATCCAGGGCTTTACTTCTGGCAATCATGGTCATTCGAAAAAAGAATTGTCAGACGAAGCATTTATCAAATACGCTGATCGAGTAGTCAGGCCTGCCAATATCCCGGACACCAATGCTGGATCTACAGCTGCCAAGTTTGAAACCAAAAAGGGAACTGTGCTGATCGGGCACTTTCTGGGTCAAGTTTTTTTCGAAAAACAATTTCATGACCCAGTGACCTCGCCTTTCGAAGCCGTACAGAAGTGGCTGTTGGAAAATGATCCGAAAAATTTCGCGGCAACTTTCATCGACCTGCACGCAGAAGCCACAAGTGAAAAAGTTGCGTTCGGCTACTTTCTAGATGGCAAAATCAGCGCTCTGGTCGGTACTCACACGCACATTCCTACTGCTGATGCCAAGATTTTACCAGACGGTACAGCGTATCAGACTGATGTCGGCATGTGTGGAGCGGCAGATACTGTGCTTGGTGTGACCAAGGAGCAGTCTTTGCAGCGCTTCACTACAGGGACCTGGGTGCCATTTGATATTCCCGAAGATCCTTCTACAGCAGAATTAAGTTATGTTATCATAGAGGTAGATGAAACTAGCCATAAGGCTACGAAAATCACAAGCCAACATCAAATTATCAAAATCAATGAATAATTTTGTTTTCGATCCTTCGAATAAATTTTTAAGTCCTGACAAAACTTTGTTTGCTGCAGGCCTCAGCTCTGGTCAGACGGTCGCCGACCTGGGCACTGGCAGTGGGTTTTATGCTGTGGCAGCAGCCAAGATCGTGGGGGAACAAGGCCAAGTTTACTCTGTCGATATTCTGGATTCAGCTCTGGATCATGTCATGGCTGAGGCGCGGCTCTCCAGTCTACGCAATATCAAGACCTTACGCACGGATCTCGAGCAAGATAGTTCTTGCGCAGAAGTTAAAACTGGGAGTATTGATCTAGTGATCCTGGCCAATGTCGTGCATCAGATAGAAAATAAAGATAATCTATTTACAGAGGTTTACCGCATGCTGAAAACCGGTGGCAAGCTGCTAGCGATTGAGTGGAATGATGAGCCCAGTCCCATCGGGCCGGTCGCCACTGAGAGAATCAAGCCCGAAGTTATAAAAAAACTGGCAAAGGAAGCGACACTGAAAGAAGCAGGAAGTGTGGCAGCTGATAATTATCATTATGGATTAATGTTTATCAAATAATATGTGGCATCAACTACTTTTGAAAAATTTTTGGTTTGCGCAGCCTGAATTTTTTTTAACCAAATCAGATAAAGTTTTGACTTTCTGGTTTGTTGGACTTTTAGTTTTGGGTTTAATCTTATGGATTGCTACATACTTCACCTCCAATCCAGTAAAGATGAAAGTTCTAAGCCGATTTTTTCATTTATTTCTGACCATTGGCTTGTTGGGCTTGGCCTGGGCTGGAATTAGATTTGAAAATACTCCGATTTTTTCTCTACGCTCATGGGCTGGCCTGATTTTCCTCATTGGTTTGGTTTGGCTAGGCTTCATCGTGAAATATCTTATCTTCAATTTTCGAAAAGAGCTGAAAGGATTTGAGCAAGAGCAGATCAAGATGCGCTACATGCCCAGCAGAAGATAATATGAAGAGTCTAGGCCAAGCAGGTGAAGAACTAGTTGCCCAAGAATACAAAAAATTAGGTTTTAAATTGATTGCCAAAAATTATATTTTCCCTCACGGCAAGCAAGTCGGCGAAATCGATCTGATTTTCACCAAAGATCGAGAGATCGTGTTTGTGGAAGTCAAAACTCGCAGCAATAGTCGATTCGGTGGACCTTTCGAAGCTGTTGATTTTTTCAAACAACGCAAACTGGTAAAGACGGCCAAGCTCTTCATGCAAACCAATCCCAAGTATCGGGATTTAGACTTCCGAATCGATGTGGCAGCAGTGGATATTGACAACCCTGACAGACCTGTTATAATACTACCGAACGCTATAGATGATATTATCTAAACGAGCATTAAGCTCGTTATTTTTTATAGCTTCTACGAAAGTACGAAAGGTTACGAAAATACGAACTGGGCTAGCCCTCTTCGTAATTTCGTAAAAATTCGTAGTTCGTAGAAAGAAAATCATATAAGTATTAACCAAAATTTTCTATGAACGAACAGTTTGAGCAAGCGCTCAACCAATTGGTTGAAGAAAAAGATATAAATAAAGAAGAGCTTTTGAAAATGATCGAAGTGTCTTTGGCTGCAGCATTCAGAAAAGATTACGGCAAGAAAGATCAGAACATTGTCGTGGAACTCAACCCAG
Source organism: uncultured Candidatus Saccharibacteria bacterium (assembly GCA_964405805.1). Taxonomy (GTDB): domain Bacteria; phylum Patescibacteriota; class Doudnabacteria; order UBA920; family O2-02-FULL-48-8; genus CAYOPE01. Next base: position 53,491 of record CAYOPE010000002.1, read on the forward strand.
AAACCATGGGCACGAAAGTTTTTGATGTGAAAAAAGTGATTGAAGGCGAAATTCTAGATCCCATGAAAGAGATGAGCCTGGAAGATGCCAAGAAGCATAAAAAAGGTGCCAAAGTCGGCGATGAAATTAAAATGGACATCACGCCTAAGACTGGTACGAAGTTTGGTCGGATTGCAGCTCAGACAGCTAAGCAGGTCATAGTCCAGAAGATCCGAGAAGCAGAGCGTGGTGTGCTGTTTACTGATTACAAAGCCAAAGAGCGACAGCTGGTTTCTGGTATGGTCCAGCGCATTGAAGGCGAAACTGTGCTGGTTGATCTTGGTAAAACCACAGGCGTGCTGTTTCCATCAGAGCAGATCAAGGGTGAGAAGTACACTATCGGCGCACGTGTTAAAGTTTTAATTTTACACGTCGAGCCTACTGCCAAGGGCCCGAAAATTACGCTTTCTCGCTCACATCCAGATGTGGTGCGCAGACTTTTCGAAATCGAAGTTCCAGAAATATTCAATGGCATTGTCGAAATCAAGGCCATCGCCAGAGAAGCAGGATCCAGAACCAAGATCGCTGTCTGGTCATCGCAGGATGGCGTGGATCCGATTGGCGCTTGTGTCGGTCAGAGAGGGAGCCGAGTCCAGGTCATCATGGGTGAGCTCAATGGTGAAAAGATTGATATCATTTCCTGGTCAGAAGATTCTGTGAAATTCATCGCTAATGCCCTTTCTCCTGCCAAGATTTTAAATGTTACACTCAATGAAGACATGAAAGAAGCCAAAGTTGGTGTGCTGGAAGACCAGTTGTCACTGGCGATCGGTAAAGCTGGACAAAACGTGAGACTCGCTGCTAGACTGACTGGCTGGAAGATTGACATTGCTGAAGAGAAAATTTCCGGTGGCGCTCCTGAGTCAGAAGTCACCAGCGAAGAACTCAGCCCTGAAGCCGCAGAGGAAGCACCTGCTGAAAAGGCTTCAGAGGAGCCAAAAGAATAACCGCAATCCTGAACTTGATTCAGGATCTAAAGATGAGATCCTGACTTTCGTCAGGATTGCGAAAGGAACGCTTATGATTATAAAAGAAACAAGAATGCCCCTAGTTCCAATGGTTGTCGAAAAATCGCAGTTTGGTGAGCGCGCCTTTGATATTTATTCGAGACTACTCAAAGAACGAATCATTTTTCTAGGCGAAGCCATTGATGATCATGTTGCCAACTTGGTGATTGCACAACTTTTATTCCTGGAAGCAGAAGATCCGAAAAAAGAAATCAAACTCTACATCAATTCTCCTGGTGGCTCAGTCACAGCAGCGCTTGCCATCTATGACACCATGCAGTATGTCAAACCCGATGTCATCACTGTCTGTATTGGCCAAGCAGCTTCAGCTGCTGCTGTCCTTCTCGCTGCCGGTGCTTCAGGTAAAAGAATGTCTCTGCCCAATGCCCGCGTCATGATTCACCAAGTCATGGGAGGAGTCGAAGGCCAGGTCCGCGATGTCGAGATTCAGACCAAAGAAATGATCAGGATCAAGCATCAGGTAAATAATATTTTAGTTAAGCACACTGGTCAGAGCCTGAAAAAGATTGAAACTGACACAGATCGCGACTTCTTCATGAACCCAGATGATGCGAAGGGTTACGGGTTGATAGATAGAGTAGTTGCCCAAGCCTAGAAATTATAAAAAATCCCGCCTGAAGCGGGATTTTTTTATTGGGCAGGAGCGGTAGTATCAGTTGGGGCTGTATTAGTTGCGGTAGTACCTGAGCTTGTAGAATCAACTGGCGGAGTCGTGGTGGTAGTCGTGCTTGAGTCTGTCGGCGCTGTAGTAGTTGTGTCAGGTACGGTCGTGGTACCTGTGGTGCTAGAACTAGTTGTGGTATCAGTTGGGATTGAATTAGTCGGAGTTGTAGTTGTGTCAGTAGGAGTAGTAGTCGAGCTTGTAGAATCAACTGGCGGAGTCGTGGTGGTAGTCGTGCTTGGCTGGTTTACAACTTCTACCACAGTGCCAGAGGTGGCGTAATCTTTTTCTTTACCAATGACTAAGTAGTGGACGATCACAGAAGCCGGCGTGCCATCAGGCTTGAAGGTTTTAACATCAAACCCAGTGTAGTTGCCAGAAGCTTTTTCCCAGCCTGTGATCTGAGCCAGCGCCGGAGTTTCCCCTTCTACAGTCAGCTGCACATCTGGTTTGCCGCTACCCAAATCATAGGCAAACATGACCTTCGCTGCACCTGTTTGGTCAGTGGCAATGGATCCGGCAAATGAATCTTCTTTGACTATGATGTTGCCAGCGATGGTGGCTTGGCCGCGAGCATTGATGGTGAAGACATCCGCGTCTTTGGACGACACGACTACGATATTGTCAGTATCAGCAGAGTAGTTTTTCACAGCAAAGAGATTGACGTCATTAGCTTGTAGCTGCAGCAGATCGCCAGCACCTTTCTGGTTAACCAGAAGTGCTGCGGCATCGGTCGTGGCTTCAAATGTAGTTGAACCGGCTCGCTGCAATGTGACATTGCCGCTGCCGTCTACCAGTACTGTTGGGTCATAGTAGAATGGTGAGACAAACACCACGACTTTGGCGTCAGCTTGTGTGCCATCAAAGCTGCTCAGTGCTTGACCAATAACCATACCAGGGGCTGTGGCCTTCATCGCTTGTCCAGTAGTGGATGAAGAAGTCAGGTAGTCGCCAGCATGAATCGGACCGTTTTCAAGATTGACTTTGACTGGTACTCGACCAGTGAGAGCGATTGGGCGTGGATTTTCATTTGGCGCAAAGATTTCATCGCCATAGAGTGCGCTTGGTTGAGTGGAGACCACACCGAGGAGCTGTGAATCATAAGGTTTGCTAGACTTCATGACCCAGGATTTGGTTGTGACATAGTCATTGATTTTTTCAATTGTCGACTCACCAGTCTGTGTCACGACATCTGCAGCTTCGACAGCGGCATCAGTGGTACCAAACATTTCAGCCACGTCAGAAGGGGCTCCGCTACAATCTACGATTTCGTCGTTATTGCTTTGACCATTGTTGGCGTGACACAGAGCCACAGTGTTCTGGGTTCCTGGCAAGCTTACAAATGTCGCACCAGTTGAAGTGACGTGGAATTTCTGAGTTCCAGCATTTTTCAGACTGATGAAGTTGCCGGAGTTAAACGATCCGGTACCATTACCCAAATCGATGACCAAACCATTGCCTGTAAACGCGGCATTTTCCTGGTAGACCGAGACCATGGTCGCTCCCGTGGCTTTGTCAGAGTAAGCGCGGATAGCGTTACCATTGGCTTCAGCGCCCGAGCCGTTTTTCAGATAAGCAAATACTGCAGCTGGAGTCGAGACATTTCCAGCCAGTGCATCAGTCGTACCAGATATACCGAATGTTTTTCCGTAAGCATCTACACCGATGTTCGTGCCAGCAGTGTTACTACCGTTCCAAGCCTGGACATCCAGGCCGCGGACAGTGTTGGCTAGCGAGGTGTCATCCTGGATGCGGACGAAGAGTTGGTCATGAGTGCCAGCAGTTCCGGAAGTGACGCGACTCATGATGCGGCTGCCATAGACGAAGCCAGATGATGTAGTGTTGTTTAGATTGGTATCCAGGGTCAAGCCTTGGCTGCCCTGATAAGCCAGGGCTGATGACATGGTTTTCACATAAACTCCCGGTGATTTTTGTTTTTCCAGCTGCGCTCCCCAGATGTAGATGGATCGGGTCGAGTCGCCTTGGTTGACATCGATCACTGCCACGATAGCTGTCACAGAAGAATTGGCTGTGGTTCTGGTTACAGAGTAGCGCTGCCAGTTGTCAGTTTGCGGGGAAGCGATAGTGATCGTATTTGTGCTGGCAGTGCCGGTGATTGAGTTATCACGCAAGGCCAATTTGAAACTGCCAGTGGCATCATTGTTTTTCACCCAGACTGAGAAGGTCCAGGTCTCAGAAGTGCCAGCAGTGGCTGACTGATAGAGCTGTGTGCCAGCTGTGGCATTGTCAGCGAGTTTGTCAGCAGTTTTGTAATTACCGCTGCTAGTCGTGTCAGCAGGCCCTGCAGTATTGTTGGCTGTGACTGTCACGCCAGCGCCGCCGCCCTGATCTTCTTTCGTCCAGTCAGAATTATCAAATTCTTCTGAGCGAGTGACATAGTTTTCGAAGCGCCCAACTCCGCCAAATGGCGAATTCATGACTATTCCAGTGGATGCTTCTTCGACATTAAGTGCGGCGGATAAACTTGGATTTTTTACTTCAATGCCATTAGCAATGCCGCCAGCTGTATAGGTCGAGGTTGGTCCTTCGATCTTGATCAAGTTTTCTGTAACCTGATCTACAGGCGGTGTGGCGTTGGCGACCAGGCGCAAACCATTCCAAGTGCCATTTGCAGTTCCTCCTGGGGTTAGGTCAATCCTTTGTGCTGCTGCCTCGACTGCTGCGGAGCCGCCGGTGTAGTTGATCGAGAGGCCATTGACATTGGCAGTAGTGACACCAGTTGAGTTGGAAATCGCAACCATGTCCACTCCCGGTGCTCCAGAGGCGGTGATTTGCAGGTTCGTATCAGAGTCAGGAGTGATCACCACGTCGCCCGTACCATTCGGTGAAAGATTTAGATTGCCGTTTGAGCCAGTCGCGATCGTGAGCGCGCCACTATCCGCAATGTTGTTCGTGGTAAATGTCTGTGAACCAATGACAGTGCCGGTAATGAATGTGCCGACGCCAGCATTGGTAATCCTAGTCGTGCCACCGAGAGTTAGCACACCAGAAGTGATCGCGACGTTGCCAGTAGCCGCAGTTACGGAAGCAAACGAGGCAACGCCCGAAGTATTCACGGACCAATTGTCATCAGTGATGGATACCGAAGCATCCGCTGCGTTACCGATGGTGAGAGTGGTGCCACGGAGTGTCAGAGAATCTTTGGCGGAACCTAGAGTAATAGTGTCAGCAGTTGTATCATTGTCGCCGATATGAATGGTGTTGCCCGCAGTGCCTGTACCGATGTTGATAGTCTTGGCGTTGTTAGAAGTTCCCAAGTTCACAGTACCAGTAGTTCCTGAGTCTAAGGTTAAGGCATTACTTGTTGCAGACTTAATGGTTAGAGCCCCTGAGTCAGCAATGTTGTTCGTAGTAAAGGTTTGGCTCCCTATGACAGTACCTGTAACAAACGTACCTACACCAGAGTTATCAATCCTAGTAGTACCATTTAAGGTCAGCACTCCTGCTGTGATAGCCACATTACCACTTGAGACGGTAACTCCTGCGGATGCGGTGAGTAAGCCTGCGGTGTCAACTTTGATTCCGTTTGTAGTACCTTGGGCTGTGACGATCAAAGGATTGACTGTCGAACTGCTAAGGGTTTGAATGTTTACCAAGTAGCTTGAAGTAGCAGTCCCAGCTGTATTCTCACCAAAGGTGAAAGCTGAAGTGGAGTTTGTAGTCTGTGACCAGTTCCAGACTTGATCATTGTCCCCATTGTTAATGGTGTTACTACCACTAGCTGCGGTGATCGAGGATAGGGCAGAAGAACCACCACCCGCGCCGCAGTCCGAACCAGTTACCTAGAGCACACCTGTGGAACTTGCATGGACACAACGCGTGCCGGCGGAAGCAAGCGAGCCTATTTTAACCGTATCCAAGGCCGATCCGATATTTATAGTATCCGCCGTAGTGTTGTCCGTGCCAATGTTGATAGTATTACCGGCCGTACCTGTACCTAAGTTTATCGTATTGATGATGTTGGATGTAAATAGGTTTGCTGTGTGTGAAGTGGCACCGCCAGCAGGCAGATCCAAAGTGAATGACTCAGCATCATCAGTTGTAGTAATACCTAAGTATGTGTTACTGCCTTGCTTGATCGTAAGGGCAGAAGCGGTATTGTCTTTGATTGCAATATTCGTAGCTTGACCCGAAACATCTAGATTGCCGTTTAGAGTTTCAGAAGCAAACGTTGCCACACCACCAGTAGTCACAGACCAGTTATCATCAGTAATGGATACTCCTGTAGCTGAAGAAGAACCAATGGTAATGGTGTTAGCTACAGCCCCAGTACCAATGTTGATGGTCTTGGCATTAGCGCTAGTTCCCAAGTTCACAGTACCAGTAGTTCCTGAGTCTAAGGTTAAGGCAGAAGAAGTATTAGACTTAATGGTTAGAGCCCCACTATCTGCAATATTGTTCGTAGTAAATGTTTGGCTCCCGATGACAGTACCTGTAACAAACGTACCTACACCAGAGTTATCAATCCTAGTAGTACCATTTAAGGTCAGCACTCCTGCTGTGATAGCCACATTACCAGTGGCTGTGGTTATGCCTGTAGCTCCAGTGATGGCTCCAGCAGAACTAATGATGATACTCGGAGAATTTAAGAAGTTCTTGTAGCCTGTAGCAGAAGCAAAGTTAATGCCATTGGTAGTTCTGTCAGCAGCATTACCCCCAGTCCCTGCAGGGAAGTCAATGACATTCAAAGTGTTAGTCCCAGAAGAAGGAACAGTATTGTTAGTCGGGGTCAGAACCAGACCATTGACTGTATTCCCAGATCCACTGTTAGTAGAAGTGTAAGTAATGGCCGAAGCATCCACCCCTGATCCTGTAGTAAAGGTTTGCTGGATCTGGCCGGCTCCAGAAGACAGAACTAGATTTTGACCACCTGCGATGGTCAGACCACCAGATGCAGTAATTAAGCCTGCGGAAGTAATTGTCCCTGAACCTGTGGTAGAGATATTTCCAGAAGTTGAGACATTGGTAGTCAAAGCATCAATGCCAGTCTCACCAGTCAGAGTAGCGTTAGCTGTAACTGTGACAAAGTTGGCATTGATCGGAGCATACTTAGCAGACAAAGCAGTCCCACCTTCAGTCACTGAAGCAAAGGCAGCAGCCCCAGCATCAGACACACTCCACTGTGCATCATTTAAGACTAACCCTGATCCAGAAGAAGCACCGATAGTAATGACCCCACCAGTACTGTTACCAATGTTAATGGTTTGAGTCCTGGCAGCAGTCCCAATGTTGATAGTGCCATTCCCTGATCCAGAGGTTCCTACATCAATACCGATGTTGCCCGCAGTGGAGTTGGTGGAATTTCCAGTAGTGATGGTAAGCGCGCCGGTGTTGGCAGTCGCGGCGCCAGTCGAGTTGCCTGTTTTCAAAGTGACTCCCGCCGAATTGGTACCGTCCGCAGTTTGGTTGGAAGATTGCAAAGTCAAAGCACCGGCACCTCCAGATGCGACAGTAAGTGCACCTGAGTCCGCAATGTTGTTCGTGGTAAATGTCTGTGAACCAATGACAGTGCCGGTAATGA
>CAYOPE010000003.1:0-2463 GCA_964405805.1 uncultured Candidatus Saccharibacteria bacterium
TACGCTGGCTGAGGAGGACTGAAGATGAGCAACGCGAGCGACAAAGTGCCAGACAGGATCCCCCAGAAGTGGCACCGCTACAAGCCCTACAACGAGCGGTGCGTCGCTGACGAAACGGGCAACTGCAAGTTCCACGGCGGTCCGATGATGGCGATCACGGAAGCCTGCCCGAGTCGGCCGCCGGAGCAGCCGAAGCACATCGGCCCGCCGATGTAGCGCCATGGAGGAAAAAAAGGAGGCATTCGAACAGGACCGCGATCTCGGCGACGAGTCAGACGGTCCTAAGCAAGTCAAGAAACGGTTGCATCGGCCGTTAGTCGACGAGAAAACCTATCGAGCCGACCTCGCGCGCCGGAAACTCGAACTACTGCGGCGTCGAATCGGCGCATAACGAACCAGAAGCCTGGGCGTCATCATGTACACGACGAGTGTACAAGGTGCGCCTCAGGCTTCCTTTTTTTATGCCCGGAAATTGATTATAATAATAGAACTACACACGGGGTGTAGTATACCGGTAGTACGCGCCCATGGGGTGGGTGTAGACTGGGTTCAATTCCCAGCACCCCGACCAAGAGAAGATGAGCTCGAGTTGCCGTTTTCGGACACGGCCGCTAAGGCGGCCTAAGAGTTCGACCATTAAGGTCGAACAATTGTCTTCAAGCGACAGCGCTCGCCGAGAGAAAAAGAAAATTATGCATATCAAATCTTTCAAACAACTAAACAAGCGCAGTGTGGGCGAGGCGGGCGGGAAGGGCTCCTCTCTCGGCGAAATGACCAATGCGAAAATTCCAGTGCCGCCAGGGTTTGTCGTACTCGCATCTGCTTTTGATCGCTTTTTAGAAGAGACTGATTTGGATAGTGAAATCGAAGCGATTTTGAAAAAAGTTAATCACAGAGACGTAAATTCTGTGGACCGCGCGTCAAACGAGATTCGGGAACTGATCGGCGAAGCAGAAATGCCAAAGGATTTGAAAGCAGATATTTTAAACAATTTCAAAGCCTTAAAGGCGAAATTTGTAGCAGTGCGATCGTCTGCCACTGCTGAGGACAGCAAAACCGCATCCTGGGCTGGTGAGCTTGAGACTTATTTGAATACTACTGAGAAGAATTTGTTGTTTAATGTAAAAAAATGCTGGTCTTCACTGTTTACACCTCGCGCGATTTTTTATCGTTTTGAGAAAAAATTACACAAGAAGCCAGTTTCAGTCGCAGTTGTGGTGCAGGCCATGGTTCAGTCAGAAGTTTCAGGAATATGTTTTACAGTACATCCAGTGACTAAGGATTATAATCAGATGGTGATTGAGGCAGGCTTAGGTCTGGGTGAAGCGGTTGTTTCTGGCTCAGTGACACCTGACACTTATGTCGTGCACAAAGATGATTTCTCAATTTTGGACATCAATGTCTCAGAGCAAAGCTTTTGGTTGAAACGCGGACCCAACGGTGGAACCATTCGTACGAATGGTCCTAAGGCTCGGTTGCATGGGCAGAAACTCACTGGCAGGCAGATCGTAGAATTTGCCAAGATTGCGAAGAGTATTGAGAAGCATTACCAGCATCCCCAAGACATCGAGTGGGCTTATGTTGGCGGGAAATTTTATATTACGCAGAGCAGACCAATTACAACACTATGAAGTCACATTCTGTCAAAAGTTTGATTATCGAAGTAGATTCGAACAAAGGTGACGTCCACAAGGTATGACGATTCAGGAAGTCATCAAAGCCACTGATTGGCAGAAGAAATGGTCAGTGCCGAACTATACGCTTATTAGTAGCTCTCTTTTAAACGAAGGCTATGATAAATATACCAAAAAAAGATTTGGTATCGGTTTGCCTCATGAATTTTACGTTTATAAAGATCGAGCGATTATTTGTTATCAATCCGGCAAAGAAAATGAAAGATTCGGAACGCAAGTTGCTAAACGAATAATTACGAATAAGAAATTTTTACTTGAATTGATCCAAGAGTTAAATGAAAAAACCTTGGAATTTAGAAGATTTATGAAGAAGGATCTGCGGGTCAATAATTTTTTGCAATTTAAAAAACTTCACTTTGAATACCTACCGGCGTTTATCGCTGTAAGCAGAAGCGCTAATTATGTGACAGGTAAAAATGCTCACCAAATTCTCGCCAAACTAAAAAAAATAAGGCTTTTCACTGAATCGGTGTATACTGAGGCAGATGATTATTTAAAAAAGTTTTTGAAATCTAATTTACAAACCAGACTTTATTATTCTGAGCTAGAGAAATATTTTGCTAATAAGAAGCTGCTTAACAAAAATGATTTGCAAAAACGCATCGGGCTATATTATTATAATTCCAAATTCCAATTTTTTACTCAAACGGACATTAATAAATTTGAAAAAAGTATAGCAGAATCGTTTAAATTAAAATCTGGTATTGCAAAAGGGCAAACAGCATATAGGGGTTTTGCTCGAGGACGAGTTAGAATAATTTTTAATCCA
>CAYOPE010000003.1:2473-24919 GCA_964405805.1 uncultured Candidatus Saccharibacteria bacterium
TTGTTAACGAAAAACGGGCCGAACAAGATTAAGTTCGATGGGAAAGAATATCTTATTGCCAAAGAGGAAGACATATTAGCAATTGTAGAATAGTTAAAGTCGCAATTTTTTTCTAAATCATAAATTAACCTAATTATTCTAATTAACCTAATTGACCTAAACCTACTGATTTTTCGTAATTAGTTATTAGGAATTAGGATTTGATTAGAATAATTAGAGTAATTAGACCAATTAGAATAATTTTTAATCCAAGCAAGAGCAAAAAATTTGATCAAGGAGACATTTTAATTACTAGTATGACTCGCCCTCAGTTTGTACCACTAATGAAAAAAGCCGGCGCTATAGTTACAGATGCTGGTGGAATTTTATCGCACGCAGCAATTGTTTCAAGAGAATTTAAAAAACCCTGTATCATCGGAACTCAAACAGCAACCAAAGCATTTAAAGAAGGTGAAGTGGTCGAGGTGGACGCGAACAAAGGAGTCGTACGCAAGGTATGAAATCAAAAATAAAATTGATTATGATAGATTTTAACGGGGTTCTTGTTTATGGGAATTATCATACCTTAGCTAATTGGCTCGCGAAAAAATTCCATAAAAAAGAAAAAGATATTTATAAAATTTTATATCACAAATGGTTCAATCAGGCAGCTGAGGGTTTTATCTCTGAAAAGGAATTTTTTGAGAATGCTTTAAAAGAGCTTAAATTTCCTCTAACCTGGCAGCAAGCTAGACAAAAATACATTTCGGCAGTGAAAGCTAACCGGCCTCTGATTAAATATGCTCGTGAGCTGCAAAAGAAAGGCTATAAGATTTTAGTTTTATCAAAAAATGTACCTTCGCAATTTAGAGATGGAGTGAGGATCAGTGGTATTAGAAAATATTTTAAGCATCTTATAAATACTTACGATTTGGGATTGCCAAAAGCTTCGAAGAAAACTATGCAGTTGGTTTTGAGAAGGTTTAAAGTCACGGGGACTGAAGTGATCTATACTGACGACCAGGATTTTAATTTTGTTGAGGCCAATAAATTAGGTGTCAAAACTATTGTGTATAAAAATTTTCCTGATTTTAAAAAGAAAATTGATAAGTATTTGAGAATGTAACCTCTCTCGAAATGAAAAAGACGAGTGGCGAATCCCTTGCGGGAAACGACCAACTCGTCTCTCTCAAACTTACTCGTCCTCCTTGGCGTCCTTTAGCGCTCCGCGCGGATGACGGCCGTAACGCGGATGTGGCCGTCGGTATCCTGCTCGAAGGTCAGGCCGTCGAGCTCGTCGAGCTTGTCCCAGCCTTCCGGCAGCTCGTCGAAGCCCATGGCCGCGAGCTCGATCACCGGGCTGTGCCCGAATGCGATGGCATCGTCGTGGTCGTCCATCGCCTCGAACATTCCGGTCAGGGCGGCGAGCGCTTCGCTACCGAAGTCCATGACACGGTACGTGTCGTGCGCGCGCTTGAGGCACTCGAGATTGCTGAGCCCTTCGGCCTGTGCCTTCTTGAACTCGTCGTTGACCATGTCGCCGAGGGTCTTGGGGTTGCCGATCTCCATGACGATCGGCATCGTTCTCGGCGCGTCCGCCTGCGATTCACAGAAGGCGAGGCTGGTCTGCGCTGTCCGAACGAGCGGGCCATGGAACAGCTTGTCGTAGTAGAAGCTGTTACCGCCGAATGCGATTTCGCCTTCACGTCGCGCCAGGTCCAGGCCTTCGGCGCTGATGAAGTCGCCGGCTTTCTTTCCGTGTCGCCGCCAGTCGATCCGTTTGATCGTTTCGCTCATCGTCGTCATCACTCCTGTAATTTCGTTTCTATTGATGTCATCCCGAGGCTACTTCAGAACTGTCGGAAATAGGCTAGGAATGACATCTTAAAAAGAACTATGACGAACTATATATATTAGCACATTTTCGTGGTTTTGTCAATGCTTATGCTTTCTGGCATAATATCGATGTATGAAGCCCAAATACTTAAATGATTCAGACAAATGGATGCTGGGAGAACATATTCCTGATATGGATTTGTTTTTCTTGCAGCTTTTTTGTTCCTGTTTCGCCAATGACCGAAGTTATCCATTTATAAAAAAATATAAAAAAGTTCTGGCAACATACAAAAGATTTATGAATGATTTTTATTTCGGAGAAAAGAATTCACTCGAGGTTGGAGAATCAATTCTTAAGGCTTTAATGGAAAGACCGCAGTTCGGAAAAGATTTGGACCAGAATATTCTGAAATGGTCGGAAAAACTGGTTTCATTTACGAAAAAGGTTCAGAAACTTTCGCTTCAGAAGTATTCAAACAAGCAGCTCTGGGAAGTTTACGCTGAGCACGACCGCATCCATACCAAACTCTACACTTATGGTTGGCTACCGGTTGCGGTCGACATGTTCCATAATAATTTTACGAATAAACTAAAAAGCTATTTGTATCTTGTTTGTGACACCAAAGAACAAGCAGAGTCAGCTTTTCAGATATTTACTACTCCTTCACGCAAAACCATTGTTGCCTCGGAAAGAGAAGAATTTTTAAGAATTTACGAAAAGTACAAAAAATTTCTGAAGAGAAAAACGGTTTCAGATAGATTGAAAGCGCAGCTTCAGAAACACGCAGAGCGCTGGGGGCATCTGGGATATATTTATGCGGGCAATGTCGATCCTTTCGGAGCAGATCATTATCTGAAAGAGCTTTTTGAGTTGGCTGAAACTGGAGTGAACGGTAAAAAGCTTTTGCAAAAAGAAGATCAGCAGCTGAAAGATGCGAAACGCAAACAAATCGCTCTAAATAAAAAGCTAAAAATTTCAGCTAAGTATAAAGAGTTGTTTGAAAATGCCAGGGACTTCGCTTTGTCGAAGCTTGTTCGCCGCCACGCCCAACTTTTAACTTTGCTAACGCTTCATCGGACGTTGCTGCCAGAGATTGCTAAGCGATTGCACCTGACGCGCTACCAAGTTCAGTTTATGCTTGCCAAGGAAGTCAGAGAAGCTCTGGTGAATGGAAAACTTGATAAAAAAGTTATCGCAGAAAGGCTGAAACACTGTGTTTACTATGTAGAAGATGGGTTTGAAGAAGTCTACATTGGATCCATGGAAAAGAAGATTAGGAGCATGATCCAGATAAAAGTTAATAAAGACATTAACGAAATTTCTGGGCAGACGGCACAGCCAGGATATGCTAAAGGAATCGTAAAAATAGTTTATCGTGCCAAAGATATGGCGAAGTTTAATAAAGGCGACATCCTTGTTTCAATTTCAACAGATCCAGATATTGTGCCAGCTATGAAGAAGGCAGCTGCGATCGTCACAGAGCAAGGAGGCATTACTTCTCATGCGGCCATAGTCTCGCGCGAGCTGGGCACTCCATGTATTATTGGCACCAAAATCGCTACTCAAGTTTTGAAAGATGGGGACATGGTCGAAGTCGATGCAGATAGAGGCATAGTCAGGAGGCTGAAGTGAAAAAAGTTATGGTGTTTGGGGTGTTTGATTTGCTGCACCCAGGACATATTAGTTTTTTGAAACAAGCCAAAAAACTTGGGAATTTTCTGGTTGTTTCTGTCGCTCGAGATGTGAATGTGAAAAAGATTAAAAAGAAATTGCCGATTTTTGATGAGAAGAAGAGACTGGCCAATTTGAAAAGAATCAAATTAGCGAATAAAATTGTATTAGGCGCGCTGAAAGACCCCTGGCCGCATATCCAAAAAGAGAAACCAGATGTGATTGCTCTGGGTTATGATCAAGGAAACTATGTCAGGTTACAGGTTGCAGGTGACAGGTTACAGGATGAACTGCAGAAGAGAAAACTGAAGACAAGAGTTGTCAGACTGCGAGCTTTTCGGCCAGAAGTGTTTAAAAGTAGTCTTATGAGGAAAAAAAGATGAAATTTTCAGGAATTGTGAAGAAAAATCTAGGGCGGGGAAGGCAGCTTGGGTTTCCTACTGCCAATATCGAAGCACCAGCGGATCTCGAAGATGGGATCTATGTTGGCTTGGCGAACAATCAAAATTGTTTAGTCTTTGTCGGCAAGCCACTTACTTTTGACGACCCGGTGAGACGCGCAGAAATTTATTTTTTAGGCGGGGAAGTGGATGTCTATGATCAGAAGCTGGAAGTCGAGACACTTCAGAAAATTCGTGACAACAAAAGATTTGCGTCGGAACAAGAGCTAGTTGAGCAGATGAGACAAGACGAGCGAGTTGCGAAAGATTTTTTTGCCAATTATAATAAGAATAATTAATCATCTTCAGGGTACCGTGCAATTCGGTGATCGGTGGTAAATCCCCACACCAAGTTTTGGTGTGGGGATGTAGTCCGGATAGAAGAAGATGTGCTTTTTTGCACATGCCCTAAAGAATAGGGTTTTAATTTACCCCTCATCTGCCCTGCGGGCATCTTCTCCCGCAAGGGGAGAAGAAACATATGAATAAAAACACCATGGGTCCTTGGTTGGTAAGTCTGGCTGCGATTCTCTGGGCAGTGGACGCGCCATTCAGAAAATATTTAACTACCCAGCTTTCATCCACCACGATTGTCTTGATGGAACATGTGTTGATCGCTGTGTTTGCCATAGGAATTTTATTGCCGCGAGTGGCTGAGATGAAGCGGCTGTCCTGGCGCGAGTGGCTGTCTGTGATCTTCATCGGATTCGGAGGTTCAGCGCTCGCCACAGTTTTGTTCACGCAGAGTTTTCATTATCTCAATCCCACAGTTGCAATTCTTCTGCAGAAATTGCAGCCTCTGATCGCGATTTTGCTGGCTTACATAGTTCTCAAAGAAAAATTGTCGAAAAATTTCTGGCTCTGGGCAGTGGTCGCGATCTTCGGCGCATACATTGTCTCGTTTCCGACCTTGAAAGCGACAGGATTTACTTGGAATTCAAATATGCTTGGCGTGCTGCTTGCTCTCGGCGCTGCGTTTTTCTGGGGCGGGTCCACAGTCTTCGGCAGATTTGTCCTGAACAAAGTTAGTTTTCAAATGATGACTAGCTTGCGTTTTCTCTCCGCGCTTGTTTTTCTCTTTTTGATGAACGTCTACTATGGCACGCTGCGTGAAGTCTCTTTGGCCACTGGCAAAGATTGGTTTTTCGTGTTTATGACAGCCATCATCGCAGGCTTCATCTCGCTGATGATCTACTATTACGGCTTGCGCTCGACCAAAGCTTCAGTGGCCACGATCTGTGAGCTAGCATTTCCGTTTGCCGCGGTGATCGTGAACTGGATTTTCCTCGGTGCCACGCTTTCCGTCATGCAAATCGTCGGCGGATTGATTTTACTTTTCGCAATTACCAGACTGACAATTGTAAATGAATCAGAAATAGAAAAAACCGCCGAGGCCGAAGCCAGGGCGGTTTGAAAGTCAGGCTAGCTGAGCTAGCTGATGGAAGGCGGTGTGAAGAGGTACTCCGGCGGCACGATCCGACGTTCACGAAAGGCTCGATGGAGGCGCAGGAAGTATCGTCGCCATTGATCGAACTCGCGACTAGACTGGAGGAACACCCGCTGGGTGTCGCGATTGGTTTCGAGTTCAGCTGCGAGCATAAACGCCTGACTGCCACGGCAGATGAGCATTTCTTTGCGATAGCCGAGGGCTCGGAGGCCGTTGTCATAGAAGCCTGAAACCATCAGGCAAGCCGAACCGATGGTATCGGCGATCCGCGGCACGAAAGTGCGAAGAGGCGCTTCAGCCTTTTTGGCATAGATGAGAACTGCGGCTGCTTGGTCAACTTCAGTTTCCGGGACCCACGCGTAGTCAGCGAGGATCATGGCCTTGTGCCAGACGTTGGCATCACTGACATCATTGCGGAACCTCGGCGGCGTCATTTGGTTCAGCGCGTCGACGAAGAACTGAGCTGTTTCGTCTCGATTTCTGTGACCTACAATTGTCATCTCGTCCTCCGTTAGAAACTGGTAGTATTTTATGCTATATTAGAACTATAATCAACATTGGAAATATGTGGAAGGAATTTAAAGAATTCGCGATCAAGGGAAATGCGATTGATCTCGCTGTCGGGGTCGTGATCGGGGCTGCCTTTGGCCAAGTCGTAAATTCACTAGTCACTGATGTCATCAATCCGATCTTGAGCCTATTTACGGGTCACATCTACTTTGCCAATCTCAAGCTCGTGGTGTTTCATCACGCGATTAATCTTGGCGTATTTCTAAATGCTGTGATTAATTTTTTCATCGTAGCATTTGCCGTGTTTCTAATAGTTAAGCAAATTAACAGATTTCGCCGAAAAGAAGAAGCCAAAGAAAAAGAGTGCCAGTTTTGCAAAAGCATGATTGCGCTCAGCGCCACGAGGTGTCCTCATTGCACCTCGGATCTGTTGCCATGAAAATAAAAATCCCCTTAATCATAGGGGATTTTTATGCGGCGACCATAGCCATCTTTCTGTTGTGCGTTTTCATGCACTTTACGCAAGCTTTGACTCTACGACCATGATCGAGGGTCAGCCACTGCAAGTTCGGATAGAGCCGAACCTTAGTTTTTCTCATGGAGTGTGAGCGAGTAAAAGTTGCAAGATAGCCTTTGCCGCAGATCTGACAAATTCTTGCCATACAATTGTAAAAGGATTAATTTAGCTTTAAAATTAAAGCACTTAGAAAGTTTAGCATAATTAGGCAGGCAGGTCAACCATGGATCCACTTAGCATCATCATCTATATCGCAATTCTTCTGTTTTCCGTGATCTTTCATGAGATCGCGCATGGACTCATGGCAGAAAAGCTGGGCGACCCAACTGCCAGAGAAGCTGGCAGGCTGACTCTCAATCCCATCCCGCACATCGATCCAATCGGGTCAATCTTGCTGCCACTATTTCTCTACTGGGCGACGAATGGCACTTTTGTGTTTGGCTCAGCTAAACCTGTGCCTGTGGACTACAGAAATCTTCGAAACATTCGCCGCGACATGATCCTGATTTCTCTGGCAGGCCCTTTTACGAATTTTTTGCTGGCTGTCGTGGCTGCTGCTGTGTATCGGCTGGTGCCAAACATTTCGAGCTTGGGCCAGAACCTGCTTGTGGAAACTGTGAGTCTCAATCTAGTCCTGGGACTATTTAATCTAATCCCCATCCCCCCACTGGACGGGTCAAAAGTTCTAGCTAGTCTATTTGGTTTCCTAGATCGAAGCTGGATGTATATGATTTTGTCGCTTGAGCGCTATGGATTTATTATTTTAGTAATTTTTTTGTACACGGGAATAATTGAGAAAATTTTGGTCCCGCCTTTGACTGCAGCGCTGAGATTTTTATTGGGAGCTTGATAAGAACTCCCCCGGCGCTGTCGCGCCACCCCCTCTTTAATTAAAGAGGGGGTAGGGGGAGTTTTGCTAAGCAAAAAGGGCGCTCAACTTGCGTCGAGCGCCCTTGCCTCCTTGTAGATCCTCCTATCTCGTTATCTTGAGCCGCGAGGTTGGCTCGTCATCGTCCGGCCCGCGGCGCAGATGTTTTTTGTCGTACAGTCTTTCGACGGCTTCTCGCGCTTTGTCATCGGCGTGCTTGACCACGTTTTCGCGGTCCTGAGCAGTTCGAGGTGTCCGGCGTCCGTGAGCCTTTGGCTTGTGTCGTTTTTTTGACATCTCATCTCCTAAGGTCCGCCCACACCTGCCGCGGTCAGAATAGATCTGAGTCCTGCGCACGGTAGTCTGTATTGGCAAGCCCTCACAGCGTCGTCGATTAGGGCGTTGCTGTAGCCGACGTCTTGACCTGCATTACGGATCACCCTGGTCAGTTCGCAGGTGATTATCCAAGCCCTCAGCTCCTCGTTCAGACGTTCTTCAGCCGTATGGTCCTGCTTCGTGAAATAACCTTTATTCTCTAGATGGATCACCTCATGCGCGAGAGCCAGAGCAATAAAGTTTTTCCACTCAGGGGTAATGACCGGGAACTGACCGCTGTTTTGTTGCACAGCCTCATAGAGTCGCAAGCCCGCGACGCCGATGATGTAATTTCCATCGGGCAGTATGTTCGAGACCATGAAGGCTTTGTCGCTGCGAGGCTTTCCATTTTTGTCCATGAAGTACGGGGCGACACCAATCGTGAGTCTCCCCATCTTCTGTTGTGCGTTAAGCCAGATGAGTCGGTTTTTCAGGCCTTCCGGCATGTACGAGTTGATCGGCGCGGTCGGATCGAGAGTCAGAGCGATTCGGTTAAAGAATTGTTTCCCAATCTCGTTTTGTTGTTCGGGGCTCAGCGGCTGTACGTGTTGCGCGTTTGGCGTTTGTGGTTCCTTTGCGTGATCGCTTCGGAGCACAAGAGTC
Organism: uncultured Candidatus Saccharibacteria bacterium; assembly: GCA_964405805.1. Classification (GTDB taxonomy): domain Bacteria; phylum Patescibacteriota; class Doudnabacteria; order UBA920; family O2-02-FULL-48-8; genus CAYOPE01. Next base: position 10,721 of record CAYOPE010000003.1, read on the forward strand.
CCCACAATCGCTAGAGCAACAACCAGCCAGAAGAGTTTTCTTGAGCGCTTTTTACGCGCTCTCAACACTCGACGGTTCGTGCGATTGCGCATATGATCCTCTTTCGAAAATGGCCGACGTGTTGTCGACAGGCAAGCTTATCACAATTGGCTACATTTGACAACCCTTAGATTTCCTGTTACTATTTGCCAGTAATTAAATTCGTTGTTTCGAGTTGCAACAACGGCCTTTATAGCCGTTTTTCTATGCCCACAATCAACCAGCTAGTCCGAAAAGGACGAATTAAAGAAACTTATAAATCCAAAACTCCAGCTTTGGATCGCGGTTTTAACCTGCTCCAAGGCCAGCCTTTTACATTTCCAAAAGGATCACCTTTTAAGCGCGGAGTTTGTATAAAGGTCACCACTACTACACCGAAAAAGCCAAATTCAGCTTTGCGAAAGATCGCTCGAGTACGTTTGTCTAATGGCATGGAAGTCACAGCCTACATCCCAGGCGTGGGTCACAATCTTCAGGAACACAGTGTAGTCATGATTCGTGGCGGCCGTGTGAAAGATTTGCCTGGAGTTCGCTATCATATTGTCCGCGGAAAGCTAGACGCATCCGGAGTCGAAGGACGCAAGCGCGGCCGATCTAAATATGGAGCTAAGAGATCATAAATTTATGCCAAGAAAAGCACGATCATATAAAAAACATCCGGTTGACCCAGATTATAAATACAATAGTGTTAAAATTGCTAAGTTTATAAACTACGTCATGACTCGCGGTAAGAAAACCGTGGCTACGAAAGTAGTTTATGGCGCTTTTGATAAAATTGCAGCTGACCTAAAGGCTGATCCAAAAGTTGTATTTGAACAAGCCATCAGAAATGTCTCGCCGATAGTGGAAGTCAAAGGACGCCGAATCGGAGGCGCGAACTATCAAGTCCCGATGGAAGTACAGGAGCCACGCAAGACCACTCTCGGAATGAATTGGATCATCGACGCGGCTAGAGCCAAAAAAGGAAAGCCAATGGCTGAGAAATTAGCCACAGAACTGATGGAAGCCTATAACAAAGTCGGCGCAGCCATAAAAAAGCGAGAAGACGTGCACCGAATGGCAGAAGCAAACAAGGCCTTTGCCCACTTTGCGAGATTCCAAAGGCGCTAATTAAGAATTTTGAATTTAGAATTTCGAATCAATTTCGAATATTTAATTATTCTAATTTCAATCAAAATTCAAAATTAATTATTCAAAATTTTAACAATGCCCAGAGAGTATTCACTTCAGAAAACCAGGAACATCGGGATTATTGCCCACATCGATGCCGGTAAGACTACGACTACTGAGTCGATTTTGTTTTATACTGGAAAAATTCACAAAATTGGCGCGGTGCACGAGGGCAACACTGCCATGGACTGGATGGAACAGGGGCGCGAGCGCGGCATCACGATCACTGCTGCTGCGACTACTTCTTTTTGGTCGCAGAGCTTGCAGAACGGCGGCAAGGCAGATGACACACATCGAATCAACATTATCGACACACCAGGCCACGTAGACTTCACTGTAGAAGTCGAGCGTTCTCTGCGCGTGCTGGATGGCGCAGTCGTGGTGTTTGACGGCAAAATGGGTGTGGAGCCTCAGTCAGAAACTGTCTGGCGCCAGGCAGACAAATACAATGTGCCGCGCATGTGCTTTATAAATAAGATCAACCAGACCGGTGGCGATTTTTATAAATCCTTAGACGCAATTCACAAACGATTGTCCCCAAACGCATTTCCAATTCAGCTTCCTGTTGGCTTTGAAAAAGATATTGTCGGCGTTGTTGATTTGGTGAAAATGAAATCCTACACATATAAAGATCACAAAGACAAAGGCTTCACAGAAGGCGAAGTACCTGCAGACATGATGGAAAAGTGCAAAGACTATCGCCACCGATTGATCGAGAAGGTGGTCGAGTCAGACGATGCAATCATGGAAAAATATCTGGCAGGCACAGAGCTTTCGGAAGATGAGATCCGATCAGCGATTCGCATGGCTACTCTGACTGGTAAATTTTATCCAGTAGTGGGCGGCGACGGCCGGGGACTCATTGTTACCACAATTTTAGATGCAGTGGTAAACTATTTGCCATCACCTTTGGATAAGCCTCCAGTAAAAGCTGTTCACGCGAAGACCAAAGAAGAGCTGACCATTACTCCCGATGATAATGCAAAGTTTGTTGGCTTAGCTTTCAAAATTGCCACTGATCCTTTTGTAGGCAAGCTGGCTTTCTTCCGTGTATACACAGGCGTCCTCCAAGCTGGCTCATACATTTTAAATACTCGATCTGGTAACAAAGAACGCGTCGGCCGTCTCGTTCGTCTGCATGCTGATAGCCGCGAAGAAGTGAAAGAAGTTTATGCTGGAGATATCGCCGCTTTGGTTGGCCCGAAAGATACTTTCACTGGTGACACCCTCTGCGATGTCGATTTTCCAGTTCAGCTCGAATCTATCAAATTCCCAGAGCCAGTTATTTCTGTAGCTATCGAGCCGAAGACCAAGCAAGACCAGGAAAAGATGGGCTTGGCTTTACAGAAACTTGCTGAAGAAGACCCGACTTTCAGAGTGAAGACTGACGAAGAGACCAACCAGACTCTGATCGCTGGAATGGGTGAACTTCATCTGGAAATTCTAGTTGACCGTATGAAGCGCGAGTTTAAAGTAGAAGCAAATGTCGGCCGACCGCAAGTGGCTTACAAAGAAACTATCAAGGGCAAGAGCGAAGCTGAGGGCAAATACATTCGCCAGACTGGCGGACGTGGTCAGTATGGTCACGTGCTCATCCGCATCGAGCCGCAAGATGATCCTACGAAGGGAAATGAATTTATAAATGAGATCGTCGGTGGTGTAGTGCCGAAAGAATACATCAGGCCGATCGAAAAAGGAATTGAGGAAGCAGAGGACCGCGGTGTCATCGCCGGTTTCCCGATTCTAAATGTGAAGTCTACGGTTTATGATGGCAGCTACCACGAAGTCGACTCATCTGAAATTGCGTTTAAAATTGCGGCTAGCATGGCTTTTCAGGATGCTGTGAAAAAAGCCCAGCCAATTTTGCTTGAGCCGATCATGAAGGTTGAGGTACTTACTCCTGAGACGTCTCTAGGTGATGTCATTGGCGACCTCAATGCCAAGCGCGGACAAATCAATGAAATGACTGAACGAGGAAACCTGAAAGTCGTGGACGCAGAAGTGCCGCTGGCTGAAATGTTTGGTTATGCGACACAAATTCGATCCATGTCACAGGGACAGGCTTCGTACTCTATGGAATTTCATCACTATGCTGAAGTGCCACGAAATGTGGCTGAGAAAATTATAGGTGAATCGGGAAAGATCCGCGTTGGTCAGGTTGGAAAGTAAGTATTGTTGTCACTTTTTTGGCAGCAAAAAAGCGACGAAAAAAACTGTCGCCACGGCAAAAATTATCCAGAATTCTTAGCTCGTCCGCTAAAACTGCAATTGCTTCGCAAGAGCAGTTTTTTAACGCTCACTCGCGTCGAATTCTGACAAAATTTTTGCAAGTGGCGAGTGAACTCAAAATTGCCTTTCAGCAAAAAAAACGAACGCCGCGGGCACTGGGGCCTGCGGCGGTTGGGAAGTTGAGCGGACGGCAGCTTAGTGTTTCCGTCGACTTTTTTTATTGTCGACAGGGCCGAGAATTTCGAAGTCGGTATGCATCTCTTCAAGGCGAATCGCTCTTGTCATGCGAGCCAGAATTTGATTTCCTGGGACTGCAAGCGCTTCGTAGCAAAGCGGAAGTTCCCAGACAGCGCCCTCTGTATCGCGGACGTAGGTGTAGTTGTAGGTCGAACCGGTTCGCCGTCCGAGGACTGATTCGACAACGAAGCTTCTGACACAGGTCAATTCACCGGACTCTTGTGGACTGGTGTTGAACGCAGCGCGACGGAGATTGAGAAAATCGTCGTCAGTGAGAGGTTTCATCAAGGCCGCCTCTCTTTTAAGGACGTTCCTTGCGTGATCCTCCATCCGCGGGTGGCGCGCAGAAGCATTCAGCATCTGTCGGGACATTCTGATTCGTCTTTGTCGACGCATTTGTTCCATCCTCCTTGGTCGATCATAGTAGCAAGCCGTTTGATTTTGGTCAAAAGCAAACCGCCGGGGCATTGCGCCACGGCGGCGGGAAGAGTGTTGCGAGTGAGTAGTCACTCGGGTTCGCTGTCGAGCTCGTGGTCGAGATCCTGAAGCAGGTTCGCTGCCTCGAGTGATTCTTGATCAGAAGCGCCAGGTCGAGTCACTTCGCAGATCAGAGCGGCTTTGACCCGAGCCAGGGCGCCAGGATCTGGATCGTCGTCACCGAGCGCTGTGAGCGCTGCTTCGATGGTCCCGACGCGGATGTAGTTCATGGAGCCGTTGAGCTCGGCCTTCTTCTTGACGAGATACGCTCGTAGCCGCGCCTGGAGTTCGGCGCTGAAGTCTTTCGGAGAGCGAATTTCTTGGGCTGGACTCATCGTTTCCTCCGTCAGAAACCAGAAGGCAGGTGGTGGCGATAGTCGCCGTTGAGTGCCGGCGGCTTGGCGAGTAGTCCGCGTGCCACTTGCTCTTTCAGCACCTGGATTTTGCCGAGCTGAGCGAAGCAGGCTGAGCACCGATGTGCGTGATCCTCGAAGTCAGCCAGCGTCCGCAGATTGTGTTCGGTCGGGTCCCATGGCCCGAACTCCAGGATCCCTTCAGGGATGTGCTCGTCGGTTTTCGGCTGATTGCCTGAGCGGGAAAACAGAGCGAGAGCCACGAGGCCGATTAGAACAGAATCCAGCATGACGAATTCCCAGAAGTAGACCCAATCGATGTTAATCATGTGGTCCTCATCCGTGTTTGATTTTGGGGTCCTTGGCACCGAGCTCACGCGCCATGTCCATGGTGAGGGTCGCGGCGTCCAGCTTCTCGAGCTTTGCGTTGTGGGGGTCATTCACCCCTTCGTCCAGCGCGAGTCCGATTCTCAGTATCGCCTGAGCGTCGGAGCCGGATAATGCATCGCGCGCTGCCAGGAGCCGCTGAAGTTGCGTCACACGCGGGTCGTATTGCAGCTTTTTGATCTGGTGTTCCAGGTAGTGGTCGAGTCGTTGACGCAGATCCGCACTGAGGTCGACAGGGTATGGAGTCCGCGAGGGATCTCTGTCGAATCGAAGAGCCATGATGTCCTCCGTCAGGCTTGCGAGCGTGACAGCGTCCGGCTGTACACAGTCGCGGGTATGAGTCGTTGAGTACGTGTCTCGAGGTTTGCCAGGGAATCGTCGTCGAGGATGATCTTGTCATCTGGACCCAGTGTGATCTCGGCCCAGAAGCGACGTGAGCCTCGCATTGTCCGCAGTTCGAAGTAACGGACAGGGTACGAAGTCTTGCGGATACTGATCTTGTCCGTTTTGATCAGATCATTCAGCATGTCCGTCCTCCTTATGAGTTAGAGTATAGCATCGCTTATATTTTTAAAGAAATTAAAAAAACAACGCCGCGGGCACTGGGGCCTGCGGCGGCGGGTGGAAACTTTGGATGAGAAGGTCGGTTGACCGACGTCAGCGATCCTTGCTTCCCTTGCGTACAGCCTTGCGATCTTCTCTCGCGATTTCTCTGGCCAACTTTTCTGTTTGCTTACGAGTGATGCTTTTTTTCGATTGGCCGACAGCACGCAAAACGCTTTTAAGTGACACGAGACCTCCTCCGTTTCCACTCGCGAACAGCGGCGATTGTCGCCCAGCCCAGGCCGAGACTTGCTGGGATCAGCAGGATCAGGTTCATGACGACGAAGATTTGCTGCTCCGCTGGATCGAGCCTCGCAACCATTGGCACGATAATCAGGGAGTGCAAATACAGCGTGACTGGAATGCTGGTAGCCACGATTAGAACGTGGAGCATTACAAACACATGTAGCGCAGTTCGGTTTGGCACGAATTCCTCCGTTCACATCCACGCTGCGAACCAGCGGCGTTTGTGCGGACGAAAAGCCCACGAGAGATAGGTCCACTGGACTGCGCCACCCGCGGCGATTCCAAGCCATCCGTAGGTCAGCGATGCCACACCCAGTTTGTATGCGGTCACCCAGACCGTGAACATGGTGATGACAGCGAGAATTCCTGCCACGATTTGGTGAACCAATTTCATAGCCCCTCCTTCAGGAGTCTAGTATACCAGTTTGGCCAAAATAGGCGAAATTTGTCCACAGGCTGGGGGCCCTTTACAAACTATGCCAAATGCCTTATAATCCTTAGGCGACATAATTAATCTATAGGTTTTAGGCGGCAATTTCCTCACCTTGGCTAAGGATCAGCGGTCGATAGGAATCTTGGCTTAGGCTCGGAAGAGCAGCTCAAAACCTTAATAATTAAGGCTTTTTTTATGGCAGAAAAATTTGAACGAAGTAAGCCACACGTAAACGTCGGTACCATTGGTCACGTCGACCACGGAAAGACCACGCTTACTGCGGCTCTTACTAAAGTTTCTTTTGATAAGGGTTGGAACAAAAAGTTCGTGCCTTACGATGAAGTGGCAAAAGCTTCTGAATCACAAGGCCGACGCGATCCAACTAAGATTTTGACTATTTCTACCTCACACGTAGAGTACGAAACCCCGAACCGACACTATGCTCACGTCGACTGTCCAGGACACGCTGACTATGTGAAAAACATGATCACAGGTGCTGCTCAGATGGACGGCTCGATCTTGGTTGTGTCTGCTGTGGACGGTCCTATGCCTCAGACTCGAGAGCACATTCTACTTGCCAAGCAGGTCGGCGTGCCTTCAATCGTTGTTTTCTTAAACAAGGTTGATATGGTTCAGGATGCTGAATTGCTCGACTTGGTTGAAGAAGAAATTCGAGACCTTCTCACCAAATACGGTTTCCCAGGAAAAGAAACTCCGATCGTCCGCGGTTCAGCTCTTAAAGCACTCCAAGGCGAGGCAACTGGCGTTGAGTCAGTGGTTAAGCTTTTGGAAACCTTGGATTCATACATCCCAGAACCAACTCGCGACGTAGACAAGCCATTCTTGCTTGCTATCGAAGACATCTTCTCAATCGAAGGTCGTGGTACTGTGGTCACTGGTCGTATTGAACGCGGAATTGTCAAAGTCGGTGAAGAAGTCGAAATGATGGGTCTTCGCCCAACTACCAAAACTGTTGTCACTGGAATTGAAATGTTTAACAAGCAGCTCGATGAAGGTCGCGCTGGAGATAATGCTGGTATTTTGCTCCGCGGTACTAAGAAAGACGAAGTCGAGCGCGGACAAGTGCTCTGTAAGCCAGGAACTATCACTCCTCACACTGAATTTGATGCAGAAGTCTATGTGCTGACCAAAGAAGAAGGCGGACGTCATACTCCATTCTTCAAAGGTTATAAGCCTCAGTTCTACATCCGCACCACTGATGTCACCGGAGAAGTCGAGCTTCCAGCCGGTCAAGAAATGGTTATGCCAGGGGACACTGTCAGCTTGAAGATTAAGTTGATCAGCCCTGTCGCGCTCGAAGAAAAGCAAAGATTTGCTATTCGTGAAGGCGGACACACTGTAGGCGCTGGTGTAGTTTTGAAGATTAATAAGTAAAAAATAAAGGACTGCTTGGTGAAAGCCAGGTAGTCCTTTTGTTTAATTTTGAATAATTAATTTTGAATTTCGAGTGAAATTAGAATATTTGAATATTTAATATTGATTCAAAATTCTAAATTCATAATTCGAAATTATCTCATGACCCGATAAGTCAAATCGTATAACAATAATAAGTTATGCCTGATAATAAAGAGAACGAGACCGGAAGAATTCGTATAAAAATTCGAGCTTATGACCATAAGCTGATCGATCAATCTGCCCGCCAAATCGTAGATACTGCGAAGCGGACAGGGGCTTCGGTAATTGGCCCAGTGCCACTGCCTACAGAGAAGACCAAGTATACTGTGAACCGATCAACCTTTGTCCATAAGAACGCGCGCGAACAGTTCGAAATGCGTATTCACAAAAGATTGATTGATATCTCATCTCCTACACCAAAGACTATTGATGCTCTGTCTAACTTGAATCTTCCAGCAGGTGTGGACGTAGAGATCAAAATGTAAAAAATAAGTTATAAAGTTCGAAAGTTAAAAGTTCATAAAGTTAGAAGATTGGATAGATCCCAAAGGAAATCGCCAATCATGAAGAACCACTAAGGCTTCTTTATCAAAAGGGATCCTTAGTGGTTTTTTATAAGACTTATGTCAAAGTTTATTCTTGCTGAAAAATTGAATATGTCCCAAATGTTTACCAAAGATGGTAAGGTTGTTCCTGTTACAATTCTGAAAGCCGGACCAGTGAAAGTGACGCAGGTAAAAACTCAGGACAAAGATAAGTATTCTGCAGTGCAGGTTGGATACAAGAAAATGAAGGCAGAATTCAGAATTTCTGATAAAGATAACTTTAGTAAAGACCAGGAGATAAAAGTTGATAGCTTCGCAGTGGGCGACATGGTGAAAGTCACAGGCGAGATGAAAGGCAGAGGATTTGCAGGACCGATCAAACGACATGGTTTCCATGGCGCCCCTGCTTCTCACGGTCATGATCATCCACGCGCAGTCGGCGCGATCGGCGGGCGTTTTCCTCAGCACGTGCGCAAAGGTTTACGAATGGCTGGTCGCATGGGTGGCACTCGCACTGTGAAAAATCTGGAAGTGATTGATGTCGACGTAGAGAGAAATTTGATTGCGATAAAAGGAGCAGTACCAGGAGCAAATGGTGGAATAGTGAGAATTCAAGCGGTCTAATGCTGATCATCGGACACAGAGGGAATGGATTGGAAAGACAAGAATTGGTAGATATGCTAGAGCTAGATTTGCGAAAGAGTGGACATGATATAGTGGTCCATCACGATAGATTAGGGAAAAAAAGAGGGCAGAAATTAGTAGAGTTGCTGCCAAACATAAGAGTTCCTTTAAATCTAGAATTGAAAGAGTCAGGATTTGAAACAGAACTGCTTCAAATGCTGAAGAATTTTTCATCTGAGGTTGTGATTTCCTCGAAGCACCCATGGTACTTGAAGAAAATCAGAGCTTTGGATGAAAAAGTAAAGATTGGTTTAATCCTAGGAAGTGCGAATTTTTTCTTACTTCCCTGGATCAAATCTCAAGATAAGAAGTTAAATCTTTATTCCATTCATCCAGAAAGTTTTTTTGTAAATAGTTCCATGGTCAAGCGGCTTAAAAAGTTAGGTAAGCCAATCTACGTTTGGACTGTGAATCGTCCAAAAAGATTTGCTCAACTTGAAAAGTTAAATGTCGATGGCGTGTTTACAGATAAACCAGAGTTAATAAGAAAGCATGACTAAGACTACAGTCTACAACCAAATGGGCGAGAAAGTCACAGATTTGGATCTCAATCCCAAGATTTTTGGTTTAGATAAAATTGATGCCAATTTGGTGCATGCAGCAGTTCGTACTCAACGAAACAATGCTCGTCACTCTATTGCGCATACGAAAAATCGCGGCGAAGTCGCAGGCAGTGGTAAGAAACCTTGGAAGCAAAAAGGAACTGGGCGTGCTCGCGCAGGATCTGTCAGATCTCCTCTCTGGCGACACGGTGGCGTGACTTTTGGGCCGACTAGTGCTCGAAACTGGTCTATGAAGATGAATCGCACAGCCTGGCGCAAAGCTTTGTTTACAATTTTGTCTGACAAGGTCAATGATAAAAAGTTGGTTGTGGTGGAGAATTTAGATACTACAGCTAAGTCAAAAGAGCTTGTGAGCAGATTAAATAATCTAGCATCGAAAGCAGGACTTGGCAAAAAATATACTTTAGTGCTTGCTGCTCATAACACGGAACTGGAAAGAGCTGCTAGGAATTTGGCTAATGTCAAAGTTTTATACGCAAATCAGCTGAACGTTTTAGATTTACTGGCTGGTGATGTGATTGTACTGAAGGATGCTTTGAATATTATTGAGAGTACATATGGGAATATTAGATAAGTTAAAAGGGAAGAAAGGGAGTAAAGGGGAGAAGGCGACTGAACCCAATGTTTTGGAAATGGTCAATGAGAAGAGCACCTCAGAACCGCAGACTTTAAAAGAAAATACTGGCCGCGCCCATCATATCCTACATCACTACCATTTGTCTGAGAAAACCAACCAGTTTTCAGGTTCTGGCCGATACGTTTTTAAAGTGGCCAAGACCGCAAATAAGATTGATGTGAAGAACGCAGTAGAGAAAGTTTATGATGTGCATGTGACTAAGGTGAATATGTTAAATGTCCTTGGCAAATCCCGCAGACAAGGACGAGTCATGGGCCGCACTCAGAACTGGAAGAAAGCAGTGGTGACTCTTAAGAGCGGAGAAAGGATAAGCGGGTTAGCAGAGGGAGTCTAGAAGAGTAAAATGTAAAGAGAAAAGAGCAAAATAATAATTTAAAATTCAAAACTGTTTTTATCTCTTATCTTTACTCTTTAATCTAATTTTTATGGCTATAAAAATTTATAAACCAACTTCAGCAGGACGACGGATTCACTCAGTGACTGATTATTCGGTATTGTCGAAAAACGCAACACCAGTAAAATCTTTGATCCGATCTTTGAAGAAAACTGCTGGACGAAATAATCAAGGCAAAATCACGATCCGACATCAGGGCGGCGGCCACAAGCACAAAGTGCGTATGATTGATTTTAAGCGCGAGAAGATGAACATCCCTGCCACTGTGAAAACTCTAGAATACGATCCAGGCCGAAGCGCATTTATCTCTTTGGTCTCATACAAAGACGGCGAGCGCCGATACATTTTGGCTCCTGACGGACTGAAGCCCGGTGAAATGATCCTGACTTCTGAGCGAACGGAAATCAAGCCAGGCAACCGCATGATGCTGCGCCACATTCCGATTGGCACAAACGTCCACAATGTCGAAATTTTGGGAGGCACTGGTGGCCAGTTGGCGCGATCAGCTGGCACATACGCGATTGTCGCGGCTCAAGAAAATGATTATACTACTTTGAAGCTTCCTTCAGGCGAGCTTCGAAAAGTGCCAGTAAAGTCCTTTGCCACAGTCGGACAAGTCTCGAACACTGACTGGATGTATGTCCGAATCGGTAAAGCCGGCCGCACGCGCCATATGGGCATTCGCCCTTCCGTGCGCGGTAAAGCTATGAACCCGATTGACCACCCACACGGTGGCGGAGAAGGTCATAACCCAATTGGTTTGAAATACCCAAAGACTCCATGGGGCAAGCACGCACTTGGTGTAAAGACCCGCAACCCAAAGAAAGCTTCAAGCAAATTTATTGTAAAACGAAGAAAGTAATATGAAAAAATTCTTAGCACTCACATTTGGAATACTGCTCCTCGCCGCAGCTTGCAACAAGCAAGTGAGTGTTCAGCCTGACCAAAATCAACATGCTTCGACCAAAACTTATACTAATACAAAGTTTGGGTACGGCTTCAGTTATCCTGCTAATCTAAGTCTTTACGCTGGTGATATTTCTGGGATAATTGAGTCTTCATCGATTGTTGGTGTAAATAGTAATAATATGAACACTATTTTTGATGTCAGCGTGCGAGACAAAGACACTTTGAATACTGTCAGTGTTGACCTACAGACATACGCGAAGACTAGATGGCAATCAAATGTGGATAGTAAATACTCAAATCCCGGCAAAACCATTGGAGATTTTCTGACCACAACCGTGGCCGGTCGGACAGCTTATAAGTTTAGCGTTTCTAAATCTTTTATTGTCAAAGGTGAAGCTAGACTCCTGACCGAAGAGACCTGGTTTGTTTTTGTTGATAAGAATAATAGCAAATACGTCATTTCTTTCCCGAGCGGTAATTTAGAATCAGAGCAAATTCTTTCCACTTTTAAATTTAGTGATTCGGCGGCAACAGCAAACTGGAAAATTTATATGAGTAGCAAATATGGATTTGAGTTTCAGTATCCTGCCAGTTATGAAATCGATAATAATATTAACTCTGATAGTCCGAATGTGATTTATGCTGTTACAGTTGTTGATAGTGATCAATATCAGGAATCCAGAAAATGTCAGTGTGGTGAGGTTGAGTCAGTTTCGGTGAGTGTTTACAAAAACGTGAACGATATAGCCGAATCTTGGCTTAAGAAAAATTATCAATTAATTTTAGGAGACCAGTCTAAATACAGCGATTTCCAAATAAACAAAGCGATCACTGTTAATAACACTCTTGGAAGATTGATCCAAAGTGAAAGCAGCGCTGATTATGTTTTCACTACTTCACAAAATGCTTATGTTGTTTCTTTTGCAAGCGTAAATAAAAATATTGCTGATACTTTTAAACTTACCAAATAATATGTCACGATCACTGAAAAAAGGACCGTTTATAGATCCGAAACTTCTGGAGAAAGTCCAGAAGGCTGCTGCCAAGGGCGGAAAAAAGGTAGAGATCAAGACCTGGTCTCGCGACTCTACGATTTTCCCGGAAATGGTAGGCATGACTTTCCTAGTTCACAATGGCAAGAATTTTATTACTGTCATCTGTAATGAGAACATGGTTGGACACAGACTTGGTGAATTTTCTCCTACGCGTAAGTTTATCCGCCACGGTGGAAAGATGGCCAAAGAAGAAGCAATGGCAGCAGCTGATGCAGAGAAGCGCGCCATGGAAGCAGCGAAAGCCCCAGTGGAAGGAGCTAAGAAATAATTTTGAATGCTGAATTTAGAATTTTGAATCAATATTAAATATTTAAATATTCTAATTTCAATCAAAATTCAAAATTAATTATTCTAAATTGATCATTTATGGCACAAGACAAGTCTCAAACTAAAGAAGTAAAAGCATTTGCTCGACACATTCACATGTCGCCGCGCAAGCTTCGACTTGTGGCAAATTTGATTCGAAAAGTTCCAGTCGACGTGGCACTCGAGCAGCTTCGATTTTCTTCTCGGAATGCCGCTTTGCCTATCACTAAAGTCATAAATTCTGCAGTGGCGAACGCTGTTCACAATTTCAATTTGAATAAAGAAAACTTGTTTGTAAAAAGTATCACTGTCGATGGCGGACCAGTTTTTAAACGATACGCGCCGCGCGCTCAGGGCCGCGCATTTGTGGAACGAAAAAGAACCAGCCATATCAATGTAATTTTAGAGAGCAGGGAACACCAAAGAGCGAAGAGAAAACGATCAATATTTTCTTTGAGACCGAAGACAGAAGAGATCGTGAGAAAAGTAAATGAACCAGAGGCTGGAAAAGTTGCTGATGAAAAATCACAAGTACCCAAGCAAGCTCCAAGGCCGGCAGAAAAACGCAAGAATAGCTTTATCGCATTGAAGCGTCGATTATTTAACCGAAGATCAGGACAATAATATGGGACAAAAGATTAATGCTAACAGTTTAAGACTGAAAATCACCGATACTTGGAAATCCAGATGGCTTTCCAAAACCGGTTTTGCTGGCAAGCTCGAGCAGGACACCAAGATCCGCGCTTTCCTGATGGTGGAACTAAAGAAAGCCGGCCTGGTTCGTGTAGACATTGAGCGCTTCGGCCAAACTATTGCTGTGACTGTGAAAACTACCAAGCCAGGGATGATTATTGGCAAAGGCGGCGCTGGTATCGAAGATCTGAAGAAAAAAGTTTTAAAGCATTTGAATTTGAAAAAGCTTGATCTGAAGATCAATATCGAAGAAGTGAAAGATGTGAACTTGCAAGCGCAAGTCATTGCCCAGAACATAGCAGACCAGATTGAGAAGCGTATCGCTTTCCGACGCGCTATGAAGGGCGCGATCGAGCAAGTGATGGAGTCAGGAGCAATAGGAGTAAAGATTGAATGCAAGGGACGCTTGGGCGGCGCTGAAATTGCGAGAAGTGAAAGATTGTTTAAAGGCAAACTTCCTCTGCATACTTTGCGCGCCAACATAGAATTTGCTCGAGTCACAGCATACACGACTTATGGTACTATTGGCGTGCGAGTTTGGATAAACAAAGGCGAGATATTTGATAAGAGTAAAAAACTTTAATCTAGATTTATGTTAATCCCAAAGAAAGTTAAACACCGAAAGCATCATCGAGGAAAGTCATCCGGCAAAGCTATGTCTGGTAATTTCGTGGCGTTTGGAAGCTTTGGCCTGAAAGCTATGGAAAACAGCTGGGTGACATCCAGACAGATCGAAGCTGCCAGACGCGCTATGACTCGATATGTAGCTCGCGGTGGAAAAATTTGGATTCGAGTATTTCCAGATAAGCCGATCACTTCCCAC
>CAYOPE010000003.1:24929-51119 GCA_964405805.1 uncultured Candidatus Saccharibacteria bacterium
GCCGCGACGTGCAGGAACCGGAAGCGGTGAGCGCTGGGGATCATTTCGTAGCCGTGGTCCAGAAAGGACGAGTATTGTTTGAAATGGATGGTGTCGCGGCTGACCAGGCTGCGGAAGCCATGCGACTTGCTGCGCACAAGCTGCCGGTAAAGACTAAGTTTGTTGTAAGGGAGCAGAGGTGAACTAATTTACAGATTATTCTTCTCCCTCGACGGGAGAAGACGTCCGTCAGCAGGAACTAGGTGAGCACGGACAGATGAGGGTGATTTAAGAAGCTTAGATACCCCTCATCTGTCAGCGCTAACCAAACCCTCAAAGCTGACATCTTCTCCCGCAAGGGGAGAAGAGAAGAAGAAAGAAACTTATGACGATGACAGAACTCAAAGCCATGGGCGAACCAGAACTACTTAAACTGTTGGCTTCTTTGCGCGAGCAAGTCCGCGACCTTTCGTTTAAGCTGCATTCTCGCGAGATAAAGAATAATCACGCTATGAAAGATGTGAAGAGAGACATTGCTCGAATATTAACTTTACTAAACAGCCATGAATAAACGTCAATTAGTAGGAACAGTAGTGTCAAACAAGATGCAGAAAACTGTAATTGTGAAAGTTGATAGTGTGAAAGTTCATCCAAAGTATCACAAGCGCTACACAGTTTCGAAAAAGTATCCAGCGCACACTGATAGAGAGCTCACAGTTGGCGAAAAAGTGACGATCGAAGAATCCAAGCCTTATTCGAAAACAGTAAACTTTAAAGTTTTATGATTCAGCTTAGAACCAGATTAAAAGTGGCAGATAACACAGGCGCGAAAGAAATCGCAGTCTTCGGAGTGTCCGGCAAAAACCGCAGACGCTGGGCCAGACTCGGCGATGTGGTCGCAGCCTCGGTAAAAGTGGCCAGCCCGAAGGGACAAGTGAAAAAAGGCGACAAAGTTTACGCAGTGATCGTCCGCACTCACAAGGAAGTCAGACGACCTGATGGCTCTTATATCAGATTTGACGATAATGCCGCAGTATTGGTAAATAAAGATGACCCAGAGCCACGAGGTAGTCGTATTTTCGGTCCCATCCCGCGCGAGCTTCGAGACCTGGGATTTAGCAAAATAATTTCATTGGCAGAGGAAGTGGTATGACGTTCGGGCTGCTACTTCTCGGACACGGTCGCTAAGGCGACCTAAGTGCTCGGGCATTAAGCCCTCGCAATTGTCCTCGAAGCAGCAGCCTTCACTAAGCGAAAATATATGAGAATAAAAAAAGGCGATACAGTACAAGTTTTATCAGGAAAAGAACGCGGAAAAACCGGCAAGGTTTTAGAAGTGTTTCCCAAATCAGACAGATTGTCCATCGAAGGACTAAACATTCGCGTCAGATTTTCCCGTCCGCGTAACCAAGGTGAAAAAGGCCAGAGACTCGAGCTGCCAGCTGCCATGAATGTTTCGAAAGTCATGTTGATTTGTCCGCACTGTGGTAAGCCGACCAGATCAAACAAGCAGTGCCAGCACTGTCGAAAGGACATCAGATGAATGTAATGGCTGTACCTAAAATTAAGAAAGTTGTCCTCAATGTCGGTGTAGGAAAAACGCTGAAAGACGCCAAGATGCTGGAAGCTATCACCGAAGATATGAAACGAATCAGCGGACAAATGCCAGTGAAAACCATAGCCAAGAAATCCATTTCAGGATTTAAGATCAGAGAAGGTCAGGTTGTCGGTCTTATGGTGACACTGCGAGGCAAACGCATGAAAGATTTCATTCAGAAACTGGTGCATGTCGCGCTGCCTCGAGTCAGAGACTTCCGTGGACTAGATCCAAAGAAATTTGACGGCCATGGCAACTACAACATCGGACTGAAAGAGCAGATCGTGTTTCCAGAAACTACCCGAGAGCACATCGAACACATATTCGGATTCGAGATAAATATTCAGACTTCCACAGATGATGACAAGCAAGCACTAGAATTATTAAAATCATTAGGGTTCCCGTTTCAGAAAGATTAATATGGCAACTAAAGCACAGACAATTAAATCACTTCGATCTCGCACTAAGCCAAAGTACTCCACTCGCGTAGTGAGACGATGCTGGCGTTGTGGCAGAAAGCATGGCTACATGCGCGACTTTGATATTTGCCGTATTTGTTTCAGAGAATTAGCCTCCAACGGAGAAATCCCAGGAGTAGTAAAGGCCTCATGGTAGATCTACGAACTACGAAATGGTACGAAAATACGAAAAGGTTAGTCCTCAGTTCGTACTTTCGTAAAAGATTCGTAATTTCGTAGATAATTAACTAAGAATTATGATAACTGACACAATCTCCGACATGCTCACCAGAATCCGCAACGCTCAAATGGCTCGCCATGATGAGGTGGCTTTCCCATACTCAAACTTCAAGCACAGTTTGGCTAAAGTTTTACAGACTGAAGGTTACATCCGAAACGTGGAAGAGAAAGAAGTCGATGGCCTGAAATCTTTATCTTTACAGCTGAAGTATGATGCCGCAGGTACACCGGTGATTTCTGGAATCGAAAGAATTAGCAAACCAGGTCAGAGAATTTACAGCGGTCGAGCTGAGATTCCTTCTGTGATGGGCGGCATGGGAACTACGATCGTTTCGACGTCTAAAGGATTAATGACAGACAAAGAAGCGCGCAAGAACAAAGTCGGCGGCGAAATTGTCTGCAAGATTTGGTAAATTATATGAGCAGAATTGGTAAAAAACCAGTCATAATTCCATCTGGAGTCACAGTGGATCTACAAAACGAGACGCTGAAGGTCAAAGGACCGAAAGGCGAGCTTGTTTTGAGCATTCATCCGAAAGTTGCTGTGAGTAAGACCGACACCGAGATTACAGTCAGCGTAAAGAAGCCAGATGATAAGAGTGAGCGCGCGCTGTGGGGACTTTTCAGAGCTCTGATAAACAACATGATCGCAGGCGTGACCAATGGCTTTACTAAAGTTTTAGAAATCAACGGTGTAGGCTATAAGGCTGCAATTGCTGGCAATAAACTAACTTTGAATTTGGGCTACTCACATCCAATCGAGCTCATGGTTCCAGCAGGACTGGAAGCGAAGGTGGAGAAAAATGTCATCACTATCAGTGGCGCTGACCGTCAGGCAGTCGGACAGTTCGCAGCAGTGGTCCGCTCCCAGCGAGAACCAGAGCCATATAAAGGAAAGGGAATTAAATACTCAGACGAAGTCGTCCGTCGCAAAGCCGGTAAGGTAGTTAAAGCAGTAGGCGGAGGCAAATAAACCCCCTCACCAGAACGAGCTTTATTTGTAAATAATTATTTATGATAATCAGAATGATGATAAACAACGAGCAAAAAATTAATGTGACACGAGAAAACTATTTCGGCCAAGCCGAAACAGAAGTTCGTTTGGTGAGGGGGTAAATATGTACAACCGCAGAGTGCAAAGAAAACTCAGACAACACCGAGTCCGCGCCAAAGTTTCTGGCACTGCCAGCATGCCTCGCATGAATGTCTTCCGATCTTTGAGCAATATTTATGTGCAGTTAATCGATGACGAAGCTGGTAAGACTCTGGCCGCAGCCTCGAGCATGGAAGTGAAGACTAAAGGAAAGAAATCAGAAGTGGCAGCTGAGGTAGGAAAGCTTGCTGCCGAGAAAGCTTTGAAGCTAGGATTGAAAAAAGTTGTATTTGATCGAGCCGGATATCAGTATCATGGTCGTATAAAAGCATTAGCAGAAGCAGCACGCGCTGCAGGACTTGAATTTTGAATGTTGAATTTAGAATTTCGAATCAATAATTAGTATTAAAATATTCTAATTTCAATCAAAATTCAAAATTAATTATTCTAAATTAATCTTATGATCAAGCCAAGACGTGGGTCAAGAGATCGAGGTGAACAAGCCAAACGCGATTTCGAACAGAAAATCGTGGAAATTAAACGTGTCACTCGTGTGACTGGCGGCGGAAAAAGAATGCGTTTCCGTGCCCTTGTCGTAATTGGAGATAAAAAAGGCAAAGTCGGCATGGGTCTACAAAAAGGAATGGACGTTTCTGAAGCCGTGAACAAAGCTGTGAATGCCGCAAAAAAGATCATGGTACCGATTAAGCTTGTAAACGATACGATTCCACATGAAATTAAGTTTAAATACAAGTCATCTGTGGTGTTTCTGAAGCCCGCTCAGCCAGGAACTGGAGTTATTGCCGGGGGTGCTATTCGTCAGGTACTGGATTTGGCGGGTGTGAAAAATATTTTGTCAAAAATGCTCGGCTCCTCGAACAAAGTCAACAATGTCATGGCCACTTATCTTGCTCTGACTCACCTTCGCAGCAAAGAAGAAATTGCTAACCTAAAAAAATAACCATGCTTAAACTTCACGAACTCAAACCATATAAAGGATCGAGAAAAAGTCGCAAGACTGTCGGCCGCGGAGTCGGCTCAGGTCACGGCACTTTTTCAGGTCGCGGGGCTAAGGGTCAGCGTGCTCGCGCCGGATCCTCGATCCCGATCGGATTTGAAGGAGGCCGCATGCCACTTCACAGACAGCTGCCGAAAAAGCGAGGCTTTACGAGTATGAATGTCAAGCCTGCAGTTTTGAATTTAAATGATTTAGATGCTAAATTTAAAGCAGGCGATAAAGTCAATCCTAAAATTTTGTACAATCTTGGTATGATTAAAGCCGCTTCCCAGGAAGTGAAAATATTAGGATCTGGCGAACTTAAGAAAGCCTTAACTTTTGAAAAAATAATGGTTTCAGTCCCAGCGAAAGAAAAAATCGAAAAAGCAGGCGGAAAAATCAATGTCTAGAATCTCGCAAATTTGGAAAGTCAAAGACTTGCGCAATCGAATTCTGATCGTCGCGGCTTTGCTCGTGGTCACCAGAATCCTCGCTCACATCCCGATTCCAGGAATCGATGTTAGCAGTCTTCGCAGCCTTTTGAATTCCAATCAATTACTCGGTTTGTTCGATATTTTCTCCGGCGGGGGTTTGCGAAACTTTTCAATCGTCATGCTTGGCGTGGGTCCTTACATCACAGCTTCGATTATCATCCAACTTTTGACAGTTATAATTCCACAGCTTGGTGAGCTTCAGAAAGAGGGCGGCGAAGCCGGACGCATGAAGATCAACCAATACATGCGCTACCTGACTGTGCCTCTGACTGCGATCCAGGGCTATGGCACGATCGTACTTCTCAGCCGCACGAGCAATGTCAATATCGCCGGCCAGTTCACACCATTTCAATGGTTTGTGACTCTGCTCTCCATCACAGCTGGCAGCATGGTTTTACTCTGGATTGGAGAAATCATTTCTGAATTTAAAATTGGCAATGGCATTTCCCTTATTATTTTTGCTGGTATCGTGGCGAGAATTCCTTCTGCTGCTCAGCAGGCTTACTTAAGTTTGTCTGGCTCAGGTGCTCTGATTGACCCGAAGAACTTAATCACTTTGCTTTCTTATCTGGCTCTTGCTTTGGTCGTGATCGGTGCTGTGGTCCTGATCACTGAAGCGCAGCGAAATATCCCAGTGTCCTATGCCAAAAGAATTCGCGGCAATAAAATGTATGGCGGTGTAAATACTCATCTGCCACTGCGAGTCAACCAGGCCGGCGTGATCCCGATCATCTTCGCGATTTCAATTTTACTTTTTCCAGGGCTGATCGCGAACTTCTTCTCACACGCCAAAACTGCATTTATCGCAGATGCTGCGACTAAGCTTAATACTTTTTTCCAAAATCAGACTTACCAGGGCATTATTTACTTTGTTCTGGTCGTAGCTTTTACTTATTTCTACACAGCGATCGTCTTCAACCCAGAAGAGATTTCTGAAAACATCCAGAAGCAGGGCGGGTTTATCCCAGGTCTGCGCCCAGGCGGTCAGACTGCCGAGTTTCTCTACAAAGTTCTCAACCGCATCACTTTGGTTGGCGCCATCTTTCTCGGATTAGTCGCAGTACTGCCAAACATTGTCCAAGCCTTTACTCATACCCAGTCTTTGACTCTGGGCGGCACTTCGCTTTTGATCGTAGTGTCTGTGGTCATAGAAGTCATGAAGCAGGTGCAGTCCCAAATGGTCATGCGAGACTATGAGGATTTTTAGAGGTAGATAGTAAATATACAGAGATAAAAGCCCGCTAAGGCGGGTTTTTTGTCTTGATTTTTCTTTTGCCTCGTGTTATGGTTAGTAGTTGCAGTTTTCATGCGACAAGGAGGAGCGAATGAAGAAGTTCCACATGGCGAGCGGTC
This sequence comes from uncultured Candidatus Saccharibacteria bacterium, assembly GCA_964405805.1. GTDB lineage: Bacteria > Patescibacteriota > Doudnabacteria > UBA920 > O2-02-FULL-48-8 > CAYOPE01. The sequence goes on from CAYOPE010000003.1 coordinate 31,141, forward strand.
TGTGGGTCGCCGTCACCCTGTTTATCGTGGCGGTTCTCTCGGTACTCAATGCCGATGTCCAGGTCGATCGGAATTCTGACGAGGACTGGATCGTTACTCAGCTCGCCGCAAGCATAGCGGATCAGGCGCACACCCGGGTAAATCTCATCAGGTTCGACCGAGTGGAAGCAGGGCAGTTGCAGAATTACCCGAGCATGGAAGACTACTTCGCGATCAACGACAAGCTGCTCAACGAAAAAGAACGAATCAAGGTTCCCAGCTGGTTTACAGGTACGACCGAGATCTGGTACATCAAGCCGGCGAAGAAGCTTGTGATCTTGCAGCTTTGGAAGATTACGCTGACGAAGGTTCCTGTGGGGAAATATCAGTACCTGAAGAGCAAGACTTCGCCCCCGAATTTGGTCGCTGATCGCTTCAGCCAATTCTCGATGTTGTATCTGGACTTAGCGAATTTTCCCCTTGACAACCTTCGCTTCGCAGCGCGGGACAGAGATCGAGTGGAAGAAGTCGAGAAGCGGATTAACGGTTTCGTTCTCTTTCGCGGCCGTAAGTCTTTCAGCTGGGGTCTGGAGGTTTTACCCCAGAAGAAGCTACGCCAAGTCAGGAAGCTTCAGCTATTTTTTCTCGCGGCTGTAGTCCCGATATGGGTGATTCTGGGACTCAACGCGTATCAGCTGAGACCTGAGCCTGTAATCAAGGTAAGTATTAAGACACGGCATCGTCCTCAAAGTCCGGCTCCCGAATCCCCAGATACTCCTATAACTTTCCGGCGGCTTCCTGACTTCGATCGGACCACTCAACTACTCCAACTGTATCAAGAAGAAACAGTGGGCGTGGTTGATAGACAGGCACAGAAGCTTTACGAACAAGCTCGAGCGAGTACTACTCAGAGGGAAGCACGCGTTCTACTCGTGCAAGCCATTCGGCGTCTTAAAGCAGTACGTCCGCAGGGGAAAGCTAGCCAGCCACAAGCCGCTGTCATCCGAAACGAGGTCGTAACCACAGTCCGTCACATCTTCCTGCGCGACATCGAAGATCGTCGTCTTCAGATCGACGAGCTTTTGCCTGACCGGGTAGACAAAGTCATGGCAAAGGAAGTCATTCGAGCTTTGTTAGTACTTGGGCGTCGTCAGGCGATCAATGAGTCGCAATACCTGCCATTCGGCTTTGTCCACCACCGTGTGGCATCCAGATACCAGGACAGGAGCGACCAGGCGTTCGATTTCGCAGTATTTCGTCAAACGCTATCGGTCCTGGAGTCGGAAGGGGTTATCGTGGTCAAAGAAAAACCTGGGCGTAAAGAAAAGCTGATGTACTCACTGCGCTCAGTGCCTCGGCTGGCCAAGAACCCCAAGGCGGCCAGGGTCGTGGCGATACTCAACCAGCTGAAGCAGGACGCTTCCGCTGGTAGGCTTGTCTGAAACGCGGACAGACAGTCACGGTCGGGACCTACAGTGGGTCCCGACCGTTTTCTTTTTGTCCAAATTTTCGATATAATATGGGTATGGAAATTAAAAACATTATCGACAAAGCGGCCATCATTTTGCTTAAGGACAAAAAAATTTTTAGTAGCCTTAAGCAAGGGTCGTGACAAATGGTATATTCCCGGTGGTAAACGGGAGAAGCATGAGACTTATGAGCAGGCATTAGTCAGAGAGTCAAAAGAAGAATTGCAAGTTGACTTGGTGGAAAGCTCGATTAAGCCATATGGAATATTCCAGGCCCAAGCTCACGCGAAACCTCCAGGCGTAATGGTTCAGATGACTTGCTATACTGCGGATTACCAGGGCATTCCAAAGCCAGATAACGAGATTGAAAAAATTGATTGGTTTGGTTACTCGCAAAAAGATTTGACAGCGCCTGTTGATCATTTAATATTTGATGATTTAAAAAGTAAGAATTTAATTGATTAAGATGCAATTACAAAAGATTTATGTTTTGTTAGGCCCGCCTGGTTCTGGTAAAGGAACCCAGTCTGATCTATTGGCGAAAAAATTAAAAGTTCCTCGCATTGTTTTGGGCGATTTGATTCGGGAATTTATCCAGGAGACTTCGCCCGAGGCTATCGAATCGAAAGCTAGATACGACCAGGGAATCCCTCAGCCTGATGAAATCGCGACAATGCTTCTGGAGCGCAAGCTCCACACTGTGACAGGCTCAGAAACTGCGGTCTTTGATACTTTTCCGCTTTCAATTGGCGAAGCGCAAGAACTCGACAGAATTGTGAAAGATCTCGGGGTCTCTCAGTTGACGGTGGTATTTTTAAACGTTAGCAAAGAAGAAGTGGTGAAGAGAATCACAATTCGCGGGCAAGGGCGAAGCGATGACAAACCAGAAATCGCAGCAGCGAGATATGATGAATATGAAAAGCGCAATGCCCCGATTAAAGAATTTTATAAAGGTAAAAGTTGTTTGGTTGAGATAAACGGGGAACAGACCACAGAGCAGGTTCATCAGGAAATTCTAACTAAACTCGGACTGGCATGAAGAAACTTGGATTTGATTTGATACTTTTGGGTGACTCGACTTCAGGGAAAGACACGCAAGCATTGTTGCTAGCCAAAAAATACAATGTCCGACTCGCCCGCTCTGGAGAATTTTTGAGGAAATATCATGCCAAGCAATATGTCCAGGGAGGCGCTGCGCCGACCAAGCTCATTTTGCCATTTTTAGAGAGTAGCTTGAAGGATTTGAAAAAGGATCAGAGCTTGGTTTTCGTGGGTGCTGCTCGATTGAGGCCTGAGGCAGAATACTTGGTCAAACTTCTCAAGCAAAAAAAGCGGGATTTTTTTGCGCTCTATATCCGGATCCCCAGATCAGAAATTATTAAGCGATCAAATCTGCGCGCTCAGAGACCAGAGGATGTGGATCCCAAGCTTATCCAAGGCAGAATCAAATATTTCCAGGACCAGGTCAGTAAAACTGTGAAATTTTATCAAGGTTTGAAGAAACTTAAATTTATCAACGGCAATCAGAGTATTCCGAAAGTGGCTAAAGATATAGAAAAAGTTATCAATGATTACAAGCGATCCAAAAGAGATTGAAATTCTCAGACAAAGCGGCAAGATACTGCACGATGTTTTGGAATTGGCGGCAAAAAAAGTGAAGCCCGGAGTTTCGGCGTATGATTTAGACATATTGGCTGAAAAAGAAATACGAGCTCGAGGCGGAATTCCATCTTTTAAAAATTATGCAGCTCAGAAAGACGACCCGCCTTTTCCTGCGAGCCTTTGTGTCTCTGTAAATGACGAAGTTGTTCATGGAATTCCTACTAAAGAAAAAATTTTGAAAGAAGGTGACATTGTCGGCTTGGATCTCGGCGTCCAGTACCAGGGCTTGTTTACAGATTCAGCGATCACAGTGTCAGTAGGTAAAGTTTCTCAGGCAGATTTGAAACTGATTGAGGCCACGAAAGAAGCATTAGCAGCAGGATTAGCACAAGTTAAGCCTGGAAACTTTACGGGCGATGTCGGAAATGCCATTGAGACAGTGGCGAAACAAAATGCTTTTCAGGTCGTTAGAGAATTAGTAGGCCACGGCGTTGGGAAAGCTGTACATGAGGATCCAGAGGTACCTTGTTTCGGCAGACCAGGTACTGGAACTAAATTGAAAGCAGGAATGGTGCTAGCAATTGAGCCAATGGTCAATGCCGGCGGTTGGAAAATTTATTTTGCAGAAGATAAGTGGACAATTCTCACAGCCGATGGCAGCAGATCAGCTCACTTTGAGCACACAATTATTGTTACGGACAATGGTTTTGAGGTTTTGACCTAATATGGTATAATATTCTAAATAAGAGACAGTATGGAAAGCACAAATACTAACAAAAGTTTAACATCAGAACTAAAAGAAAACTCTGACAAATCAGCGATCAAGCTGATTCCTCTGGTAATTCTTTTAAGTTTTATTTTTGGCATTGCTGGTTCGCTTTTTGGCTCAGCTTTTTTGGGTAAAAATTCCGCGTTAACTACCAACTTCGGTCTTCGCACAGTCCAGGTCAAGGAGCAGTCAGGAGTTGTTGATGTGGTGAAAAATTCCAGCCCTGCAGTGGTTTCAATTATTATTTCGAAAGACCTGAATAAGGTCCCAGGCTACTCAACTTCGCCTTTTGACTTTGGTCCGTTTAGCTTTGATCCATTTTTCCAGAACCGATCACAAGATAGCAGCAATAGTTCTACACCGAATATTCAGCAAGTCGGTGGTGGTAGCGGTTTTATAATTTCTTCAGACGGACTGATCGTCACAAACAAGCACGTAGTAGAAGATACCTCAGCGACCTACACAGTCCTGACCAATGATGGAAAAAAATACGACGCCACAGTCTTGTCCAGAGATCCGATTAACGATTTAGCGCTAGTGAAAATCAATGCTTCGAACCTGCCAATTCTGACTCTGGGTGATTCTTCAAATATTCAAATCGGCCAAACTGTCGTAGCTATCGGTAACTCTCTCGGACAGTACAGCAACACAGTCACCAGTGGAATCGTGTCAGGGATTGGCCGGACGATTACGGCAAGCGGTGCGGGCACTGCTGAGCAGCTTGAAGGAGTGATTCAGACTGACGCTGCGATCAATCCTGGAAATTCTGGTGGCCCACTTCTCGATATTGGCGGCTCGGTGATTGGAGTAAACACTGCGATTGACCAGCAGGGTCAGCTCATCGGATTTGCCATTCCAGTTAATGACATTAAGAAGGACGTCGATAGCTTTAAGCAATTCGGTAAAATCGTTAAACCATTTTTAGGCATTAGATATGTGCTAGTAAACGATACGATAAAAGAACAAAATAAACTAACTGTGGACTATGGCGCACTTATCGTATCCGGCGGGACTCCTTCGTCTCCTGCTGTGGTCGCAGGCTCAGCAGCAGATAAAGCCGGCCTAAAGGAAGGCGATATAGTTTTGAATGTAAATAGCCAAAAGATTGACCAAGATCATAGTTTAGCTAGTTATCTAAAGAATTTTAATCCCGGTGATACTATAAAAATGCATATACTCAGTCGGGGAAGCGAAAAAGATATTACGGTAGTTTTGGGAGAGAGTAAATAATATGCGAATTTTGGCTCTGGATTGGGGAGAAGTTCGAATCGGAGCCGCACTTTCGGACCCGACTGGCAAGTTTGCATTTCCTCTGGAGACTCCCATAAGCAGTAAAAACTCGATCGCTGAAATTAAAACATTAATTAACGAACAAAAGGTCGATTCCATCATACTAGGTCTGCCCAAAAATTTATCAGGTAGTGAAGGGCGGTCCGCGGAAAAACTTCGAGAGTTCGCTGACAAACTTTTCTCTGAAGTGAAAATTCCAGTCAGTCTAGTCGACGAAAGATTTACCAGTGTGGCGGCTGAAAAAGTTTTAGACGAACAAGGGTTCTCGCAGAAACGGCAGCGAGGGATTAAAGATAACATCGCAGCCCAGATTATGCTCCAACAGTACTTAGACACCAAACAATAATTAATCAAACCAACATGGCAAAAAAACAAACTTTCAATTTACATAAAATTAAACTCCATCCGAATCGCTGGATGTTGTGGGCTATTGCCTACACTCTGATCATCGCGGTTGGCATGATTGGATACATCAAAGTTTCTGATGTCGACTTCGAAGTCCAAGCCATAGCACAGCAGGGCTTTCAGCCGTGGCACAACTACAAAGATACTCGTCTCGGATTTACTTTACGATATCCAGCTGACTGGACGATCGAAGCAGAAAATAGCAGCACGATCAACTTTTCGCCAGCTAATACTGCTGACGAAGGGGTTTCGATTTCTGTGATCAAACCTACTGATGAAAAAACTCTGAGAAAAACTCTAGATATTCTCAGTGAACAACGAATTAAACTAGATGGTAATAAAGCAGTAAAAATTATAAACAACTTAGGAGCGAAGCACACCGAGACTTTTGTCATGTCTTTGAAAAACCAGCATCTATACGTTTTGCGTGGTTCTGAATCTGAAATTCAAAAGCTGCTCTTAACTTTCCACTTCATCAAGTGAGTGAATTTCGACAGGACATAGTTTCGCAGCACTGGGTCTTGTTTGCACCGAACAGGGCGAGCAGGCCTGAAGATTTTAAATTTAAAACTCCCAATCCTGATTTGAGTAAATCGCCACTTGTCGATAAATCTGATCCGTTTTGCCCTGGTAACGAGGAGAAAAATTTAGAAATACTTTCTTATCCCAAAGGTCATGATTGGCAGGTTCGGGTGATTCCAAATAAATATGAAGCCCTGGGGCATATGGGCGGACGTGCCAGAGCAGATTTTTATATGGTCCGCGAAGGGATAGGTGATCACGAAGTCATCATCACCAGACCGCACAACGTGCTTACTGGTTTTCTGTCAGACGAGATCATGGACCTGAATCTGAAAGTTTACATGGAACGGATGCGCGTTTTGTCTCAGCATCCAGAGGTCGACTATGTCCACATTTTACAGAATTACGGCCGTGACGGCGGGGCTTCGATCGTTCATCCGCATTCGCAAGTTTTTGCTACTCCATTTGTCCCTGAACACTTGCACGATGAAGTGACAGGGAGCTTTGTCTATTTTCAGCAGAACGGTGGCTGCGTTTACTGCGAGATGATTTATAGAGAACTGCAGGATCAGGTTCGTATAGTTTTAGATCATGAGGATTTTTTGGTGTTTGCCCCATTCGCTTCCAGAGTGCCTTATGCTTTGCGAATTATTCCGAAACGGCACCAGGCGAGTTTTCTGGATATGACTGAACCAGAACGAAAATCACTTGGCCAAGTTTTAAAATTTTCTTTGCAGAAGATTTATTACAAATTAGGAAATCCTGGCTACAACTATTATATTCATACTCTGCCGACGTCGCATTCTTTGCTAACCAGGTACGATGATCGCAGCTATCATTGGCATTTGGAAATTTTGCCTCGCCTAAACGTTTGGGGAGGATTTGAGCTCGGCAGCGATGTCTATGTCAACACAGTTTTGCCAGAGACAGCAGCTGATCTATACCGACAGCCATGAAGAAATTAATTGTGGCCAATTGGAAAATGAATCCGAAAACCATAGACGAAGCTCGCAAGCTTGTATCATCGTGGGAGCATCGAGTAAGCACAGTGTCAGGACATGTGGATGTGGTAGTTTGCGCGCCGTTTGTCTATTTACCGGCACTGAGTCACTATACCCAAGGAGTTTTGATTGGTGCGCAAAACGCTAGCTGGGAAGAATTAGGTGCTCTGACTGGCGAAGTCTCAGCCCTGATGCTTAGGCAGTGGAATGTGAAGTATGTGATTTTGGGCCACTCTGAGCGGAGATTGTATTTGGGTGAAACTGACTCAATGGTCAATGCGAAAATTTTAGCTTGCCTAAAACAAAAGATTACTCCTATTGTTTGTCTGGGCGAAGAGCTGACAGAACAATTTCATGCAGTGACCAAACGTCTTGATGTTCGCCAGCTGGAGAAAATAGTCTATGTCTATGAGCCAGCTTCTGCGATTTCGACGATGAAAAATTCTAAACCGGTCAGTGGCGAGGACTCTGCGAAAAAAATCGATCAAATTCGTGAGTTGCTTAAACATAAAATTGGCAGAATGCCCTACAACGTTCGAATTTTATACGGGGGGACGGTAAACAAGCTTAATGTACACGAGTATGCCAAATTTCCAAACATTGATGGTGCATTAGTCGGTGCAGCTAGTTTGGAATCTGAAAATTTTTGGGAGATAGTAAAGGAGTTCAATCGTGAAAGTATACACAGGGGCTGATCATGGGGGGTTCAAACTCAAAGAGGAAATAAAAAACTGGCTTTCAGAATGGCATTTCGAATTTGAAGATTTCGGCGCCGTGAAGTTTGACTCAGAAGACGATTATCCAGACTTTGCCTGGCCCGTGGCAGTGAAAGTCGGCAGCGAGATGGGGACTATGGGTATTTTGGTTTGTAGAAGCGGGCAAGGAGAATGCATCGTGGCCAATAAGGCGAAAGGCGCTAGAGCAGCGCTTGCCTGGAATGTGGAAACAGCGCATGCGGCGCGCAATGACGATGACGCCAATATTTTGTGTTTGGCTGCTGATTACACTTCTATTGATATGGCAAAGAAAATAATTCATGAATTTTTGACTACACCGTTTGCTCCGGAAGAGAGATTTGTGCGACGCGTGAATAAAGTCAAAAAAATCGATATAAATTTGTAATGACTGAAATTGTCCCAGCTATTTTAAGCAATGATGTTTCCGATTTTCGAAAAAAATATGCGGAGCTACTGGCGTTACGTCATCATTTTCAGAAGTTGCACGTGGATTTTGCTGATGGAGAGTTTGTAAACAACCAAACTGTTCCCCCCCGAGATTTGAATTTTTTAAAAGACTCTTCCTTGTATTTAATTGCTCATTTTATGACCATGGATCCTGAAAAATATTTCATAGATGCAAAAAAATCAGGATTTAACGAAGTTTTATTTCATTTTGAAGTATTTAGCAACTCAGACGATATTGAAAGTGCGATCAGTCGAGCGACCAAGCTCGATTTAAAGCCTGGGATAGTCATCAATCCAGAAACCCCTCTTTATAAATTGGGAAATTTGATTGCGAAAGTATCAGTCATCCAGCTCATGGGGATTCATCCAGGATTTCAAGGCAGGACTTTTATGTCGGAAACTACAGGAAAGATCAGAGAATTGCGAGCGCTTTCGAAAGCTGTTAAAATTGCTGTAGATGGAGGTATTAAAGTAGGCATTGCCAGACAGTGTGCCCAAGCAGGCGCGGATATCCTAGTCGCTGGCTCTGCAATTCTAAAAGCGTACGACGAGGAAACCGCAGTCGAAGCCCTAAACGAAGATATAAAAATAAAATGAACATCGAGCAGCTCGAAGAAAAAGCGAATACCATCAGGCAAGACATTATCAAGATGCTTGTTACTGCCAAATCCGGCCACAGTGCTGGGCCTTTGGGTATGGCTGACGTGTTTACCGCGCTTTATTTTGGTGGCATTCTACATTATGATCCGAAAAATCCCACTGATCCTACTCGTGACAGATTTGTTTTATCCTGCGGACACATTTGTCCTGTGTGGTATGCGACTTTAGCTGAAGCTGGATTTTTTCCTATGTCAGAATTGGCAACTTTGCGCAAACTCGGCACGCACCTGCAGGGACATCCGCACAACGAAGAGTTGCCAGGTGCTGAAAATTCTTCAGGCCCACTAGGCCAGGGTTTGTCGCAGGCCGCTGGCATGGCTTATGTTGGATTGAAAATGAAGAAGGAACCGTGGCGTGTCTATGCTGTCTTAAGCGATGGCGAGCACGAAGAGGGTCAGACCTGGGAAGCAGTGATGTTTGCCGGGAAAAATAAATTACGAAGTCTCACAGCCTTGCTTGATCGCAATAATATTCAAATCGACGGCTATACCGAAGACATTATGCCGCTTGAGCCACTGAAAGATAAGTATGAAGCCTTTGGCTGGCATGTTTTGGAGGTTGACGGCCACAATATCAGGGAAATTATCGATGCGTGCAACGAAGCCAAAGCAATTTACGAAAAACCAACTTTGATTATTTGCCACACTATACCTGGCAAAGGCGTGGATTTTATGGAGTTCCGCTATGAATGGCACGGCACACCGCCCAATGACGAACAAGCCAAAAAAGCTCTAGAAGAATTAAGAACTCTTGGTGGAAAAATTCAATCTGAGCATCAATGATAAAATTGATTGACAATTTATTCGCACCTGACATCAAGCAAGTCCCGATACGAAATGGGTATGGGGAAGGTTTGATGATTTTGGGCAAAGACAATCCGGAAGTGATTGTGCTTTGCTGTGATCTGACAGAGTCCACCAGGTCGCAGGAATTTGCAAAAGCTTATCCTGATCGATTCGTGGAAGTTGGCGTTGCCGAGCAAAACCTGGCGGGACTCGGTGCTGGCATGGCTCACGAAGGCAAAATTCCGTTTATCACATCTTACGCGACTTTTTCTCCTGGTCGAAACTGGGATCAGATTCGCGTGTCGATTTGCTATTCTGGCAACAATGTCAAAATTATTGGTTCGCACGCAGGTATCTCTGTTGGCCCAGATGGTGCCACGCATCAGGCGATGGAGGACATAGCCATCACGCGTGTATTGCCGCGCATGACTGTGTTTGTGCCGTGTGATGCGATAGAAGCCCGCAAGGCAACCATCGAAGCGGCAAAGATCCAAGGCCCAGTATACATCCGTTTGGCTCGCGAAAAAACCCCGCAGTTTACCACAGACGAGACGGCTTTTGGGGCCGGCCGCGCTTATGTTTTTCGTGAGGGCGCTCACTGTACCATAGCCGCGGCCGGCCCCCAAGTCTACTATGCTTTAGTCGCCGCCAACGAGCTTGCCAAACAAAGCATTGAATGCGAAGTCATAAACGTTGCTTCCGTAAAGCCGATTGATGAAAAAACAATTGTTGACTCAGTAAAAAAAACCGGCTGTCTCGTGTCAGCCGAAGAGCACCAGATTATGGGCGGAGTGGGATCAGCTGTATCTGAAGTTTTGGTGCGGAATTTTCCCGTGCCGCAGGAATTTGTAGGCATGCCAGATCACTTCGGCGAGTCAGGTGAGCCAAACGAACTTATAGCCAAATGGGGCATGGACAGCAAAGCGATTATGGCTGCTGTCCAGCGCGTTATCAAGAGAAAATAATTTTAGAAATTAAATTTGCTGCTAAAGTGACCAATCACTGGCAGTTCTTTTTGTTTACCCGAGGCAGCGTTCACGACCCCGATGATGATGAGTACGAAAATACAAAGCCAGACTAGCCAAGCGATCAGGAATCCAAGAGGCACTATCCAGAGAAACCAAGCAATGACTTCAGTGATAATTAAAACCAAGCCTTGCTTGAGGTGAAATTTCACAAACGGATCTTTGTGCGACTCAGCCAGAAACGGGATAATGATGAGAATGCCTAAGTATGCCAGAATCGCCATGCCAGTATTTGAATGATGATCGGTGGGAGTTGTTTGTTCGTCCATATTGATTTCAAGTTTGTTAATGATGCTATAAGTGTAGACCTTTTGATAACTATCCGCAACTTTGCTATATTAATCTCATTCGTTCCCCACACACATCGAGGAGGACCTATGAGACAAGTGTTAGTGCTTGTTTTTCTGTTGTTCCCCGCGATCGCGTGGGGCCAGGAACAAGCCACGAGCCAGTGTCCGGACGTCGAAATTCGGCTCACTTCAGCACCCGGCGCTCCGGATTTGCTTTCCATGCTGGCGCGCGAGGAGACAATCCAGAACGATACCCGAGAGATGCGCAAGTGTTTTTCGGGGATCAAGTTCTACCAGGCGCAGCTTCTGGATAACCCTGATCCGGGCGCGCTGCAGCTGATCAAGAGCAACTACTACCTCAATCTCGTGCAAGTCGACGCGTTTCGGACCATCAAGAACCGGTTCGCTTCAGGTGTCTCGGCTGAGATCGCGGCGATCAAGCCGCCGACCTGCTTTAAGCTGAGCTCTGACATCGACGGCGCGGTGAATGCAACCATGGAAGCTGTGCGGAATACGGTCCGCGCAGGCGGCAGACCCGAGTATCTGGACATCGACACAGCGACTCAGCTCTGCGGGTACGACGGTTTCCACTCAGGAGAGCTGGTCGCTCGGTTCCTCCGTCAGCTGCGAGACCGACTACTTACCGAAGGGTTCACTGGCGTGAAGTTCGGCAGCATTGAGCCATACCCGGCCCTCTCGCTGTATGAGCACATGCGGTATATCGACAAGATCTACTTCGACAACAAGACGCGAGGGTACCCGTACCTCTACGAGTATTATCTGGACGTAGACTTGACTCGAGTCCTAAATCCAGCACAGCTCCAGCTCGATTTCGCAACTCGGGCCGAATATTGCAGGTTGCGCAGCATCCGTATCGGACTCATCATCAACGGCGAGGACGCGAAGACCCCGGCGCAGGACGGCGAGCTGTACTACTTCGACACAGCGAATAAAAAGCTCGCTCTCTACCAGCAGCTGGGACTGTTCAAACGGCCCTTCATGTACGAGGAGCCGGTCCTGCTCATGTTCCAGAGCTGGGCGCGTGACAGCAGCGGCAAGTCTACCACGGTGCCAGTCAACGTACCGGACACCCAGTCCTTCACCCATACCAACTTCGTTCTCCACGGCGTCAGGTGCATCCTGGGTCTGGAGGACTGCGCGGTGTATCCAGCACCGCCAGGGAGATGATCATGAATCGAATTGTCGGGACCCTGCTCGTGCTGGCAACGGCTATATCGTGCCGGCACGCGCCGCCCGCCACGACGCCTGCGCAACACGTGATGGAGTTTTCGCCTGATCCGACTCGGTTGATGTATGTGTGGGCGATCACTGAAGCCCTGAAGTTGTTTTACAGTGACAATGGCCGGTATCCCATGCCGGCCACAGCTTCGACGACAGGACCGACGCCAACCGACGGCACGCCGTCGTGGAGCACCTTCATGCCGAAATGGCCGCAAGCACTACTTCCTCCTGGAGGTACCTGCACTTCAGCTCAGAACGACTATGTCTACACGCAGCTCAACGGCGGTGCTTCGTACATACTCACCTTCTGCCTGGGCTTAGCAACGGGCGGATACACTGGCGGCGTACACACAGCCACTCCCTTCGGCATTCAGTAGTCCGCACTTCGGCGCTTGTCTCACTTCCCCCTGCCCGGTGACCCCTTGTGGTTGCCGGGCGTTTTTTTATTTTACAAAATTATTACAATTCATTATAATGAAGACACAAAATAACCATTAAGAAACAAAAACGTGAGTAAATACGATATCGTTTCCATTGGTGATACTACCATTGATGCCTTCATTGAATTGCACGAAGCCTCTGTACATTGTGCGGTGGACCACACCAACTGCCAGCTTTGCCTATCTTATGCTGATAAGGTGCCTTATGATCGACTGACACTATTACCAGCTGGAAATTCTACGAACAATGCCGTGGGTTCAGCTCGCCTCGGCATGAAAAACGCTTTCGTGACAGCAGTTGGTGATGACGAGCACGGCCGTCTGATCGAAAAAGAGCTTCGGAAGGAAGGAATCGATACACAATTTATTCATGTAAACAAAAACGGCCACACAAATTTTCATTTTGTCTTATCTTTTCAAGCAGAGCGCACAATTCTGATCAAACACAATAAGTTTGAATACAAGCTTCCGAGCAAACTAGATACACAGTGGATTTATTTTTCTTCAATGGCGCCGGGGACTGAGAAATTTCACAAAGAATTAGAAAATTTTTTGATGAAAAACCCGAAAGTCAAGCTTGCGTTTAATCCTGGCACCTTTCAGATGCGTATGGGAGTTGGCAAGCTTAAAGGAATTTACAAACGGACAGAAATTTTGTTCCTCAATCGTGAAGAAGCCCAGCTGGTTCTCAAACAAAATACCCGCAATGTGAAAACATTGCTCCAAGGCATGAAAAAATTGGGGGCGAAAATTGCAGTTCTCACAGATGGCCGACAAGGGTCGTATGCTTTGGGTGAGAGCAGGGTTTGGTACCTCGAGGAGTTCGAAGGCCCACATGTAGAGGCCACAGGAGCAGGAGACGCATTTGGCACAGCGTTTACTTCTGCAATTTTTTATGGCAAACATATCAATGATGCCTTGGCCTGGGGAACTGTGAATGGAGGCAATGTGGTCATGTACGTTGGCCCGCATGCTGGCTTACAGACCAAACATCAAATCGAAACTTATTTGCATAAGCACCCAAAGTTTCGGGCAAAGGAGATCTGATGAAGCATAAAATTTTGGCCTATGTGTTTATAGTTTTTGTACTAGCTGCTACTGTGAGCGTGCTTTATTATCAGAAAGTAAGCGAAGGAACACCAGAGAGCGTTGTTTTGCCAGCTCACAAAGATTGGCAGACGTATTCTGGGACCGATTTTGAAATTCAGTATGCGAAACAGTATGTTTTGGATAATTTGGAACCGAATTCAGTGCAAATAGCAATGCCAGAAGGAAGTTTTCCTGGTACGAACTTCGTCGAAGGGAACCTGGTAGTGTCAGAAAATGCTAGTATTAAAACTGCATCAGGATGCAAGATAGGGTCCGACGGCGCAAGTCAGATCAATGGCATAAGCTTTAACACTTCAGAGAAGACTGAACCTGCAGCTGGAAGCATTTACGATACTAAAACTTATAAAGTTTTTCACGCTAGAACTTGTTTCGACGTAACTCTGACTTTGCACAAAGGCAACATTGCGAACTACGAGCCGGGAACTGTGGAAGAAGTCAACAGCGGCGAAGTATGGAGCAAACTCATCCAAGTGCTGAATACTTTTAAGTTTAAAGAGCAGGAAAGCAAAAAGGATATAGGGACTCTAAAAGGTCATGTGGACATCGGGCCTGCCTGTCCTGTCGAAAGACCAGGGCAGCCTTGTACTATTTCAGGCGATGTTTATACGTACACGAAAATTGTAGTTTACAAAGGAAATGTAGCTGTCATCGCTTCGACTAATTTGAATTCATCCGGTGATTATAGTTTTAGTTTGCCAGCGGGATCGTATAGTGTGGGCTATGAAAGCACAGTTGGTCTGCCGGGAAACCACCCAGTGCCGCAGTATGTGACTATTAGGGCAGGAGAAACTACCACGCTCAACTTCAGCATTGATACAGGAATTAGATAAAATAAAAATTAATTTATGTACATTAGAAAATCTATGCGAACAAAGCTTGTGATTCTAGCAATTATTGTCCTCGGTTTTCTTTACTGGCGAGGCATGAAAGCTACTTTGGCCAGCAGAGGAATTAAGTGTAATTATGGAATTGGGTATGCGCTCTGTGACGCAAAAGGAAAGTCTCTGACTATGCCAGGAATTTTGGAAGTACTAAAGGCTGGGGCGAAATTTTAATGCTGGTACACATTGGACGGATTCTCAAACGAAATATTATCGGCAAGTATGCGTTGCCTGCGTTTAACACATCTGATCTCGAGACCACTCAAGGAATTGTCAGGGCCGCGGAAAAACAGAATGCACCGATCATTATTCAGACATCTGTGGGAGCGCTTGAGTACGCAGGGATCAATGAGTTGGTTGGCCTGATCAAACAAGAAGCACATGAGGCCAAGGTCCCGATTGCTCTCCATCAAGACCACTGCCATGACTTTGGTTTGATAAAAAAACTGATAAATCTCGGCTACAGTTCAGTCATGATCGATGCTTCCCATCTGCCTTACAAAGATAATATTAAGCTAACCAAGCAAGTGGTAGCATACGCGCACAAGCATGGAGTCTGGGTCCAGGCAGAGCTTGGCAGGATCCTTGGTAACGAAGATTGGCAGAATGTGAAATCAGGACAGGATTTGATGACAGATCCAGACCAGGCAGCGCAGTTTGTCGCAGAAACTCGCATCGATACCCTGGCGATCGCAGTTGGCTCAGTTCACGGTATCCCGGTCGATCCTCGAATCAAAAAAGTTTTATCGACACTGAGAGAGCATGTGGATTTGAAGCGAGTCAAAGCTATTCGTCAGAAAGTAAAAATTCCACTAGTCATGCATGGCGCTTCCGGAGTTCCAGATAATCAGATTCGATCTGCGATTAAGCTTGGCGTCACAGTTTTCAACATTGATACTGATCTACGAGTTGCGTTTAACAAAGCTCTACGGTCCACAATTAAAAAATTTCCACAAATTTACGATCCGAGAAAATTATTCCGACCAGCTACAGATGCTCTGCAGTCGATGGCAGAGTATAAAATCAAATTATTAAAGTGCAACAACCAAGGGAAATTAAAATAAAATGGCGAAAAAAAGAAAAACATT
The DNA here is from genome assembly GCA_964405805.1 of uncultured Candidatus Saccharibacteria bacterium. GTDB lineage: Bacteria > Patescibacteriota > Doudnabacteria > UBA920 > O2-02-FULL-48-8 > CAYOPE01. The sequence goes on from CAYOPE010000003.1 coordinate 46,883, forward strand.
AGACCAGTATATTGAAGAGACTTTTCATTTTAAAGATAGTACTGAATTTGTAATTTTTGTAGTCTGGGGACTATTTGTTTCCATGTTTTTAATTAACTTGCTGAAGTAATGACTAAAATCAAAATTGCGATAAATGGATTTGGCCGAATCGGGAGGCAGGCTTTTAAAATTGCGCTGACCAAACCCGAGCTGGAAGTCGTGGCGATCAATGATCTGACTGAGCCTGCGGTACTAGCACATTTGCTGCGCTTCGATAGCAACTACGGGCCTTATGATAAAAAAATCGAAAGTGATAGCAAGAGCGAAAAGGCCAATCCTCTCATCTCTTCAGCTGGGAATCTAATAGTCGACGGTAAACGAATTCCTATTTTTGCCGAAAAAGATCCAGCTATGCTGCCATGGAAAGATTTGAGCGTGGATGTAGTTTTGGAATCAACAGGAAGGTTTATCACGACCGAAGCAGCAGGAGCACATCTCAAAGCTGGAGCGAAAAAAGTCATTATCTCAGCACCAGCGAAAGATGAGGGAGTGACTCCCACGTTTATCATTGGCGTCAATGACTCGAAATATCAGGGCCAAAAAATTATTTCGAATGCCTCTTGTACGACAAATTGCATTACGCCGGTGATTGCTGTCATGCATAGCAAGTTTGGCGTGAAAAAAATGATGATGTCCACGATTCACTCGTATACTGCTGAGCAAAATTTGGTCGACGGCCCGCCGCCTGGGGGCAAATCAGGCGATCTGCGCCGCGCCAGATCTGCTGCAGAAAATATTATCCCGACGAGCAGCGGCGCATCGATCGCTACGACTGAAGCGATCCCGGAACTGAAAGGCGTTTTGACTGCCATGGCTTACCGAGTCCCGACCCCAGTCGGCTCGCTTTCAGATTTTACTTTTATTGTGAATAAAAAAACCACAGTTGAGGAAGTAAACAATGCATTTAAAGAATACGCAAAAAATCCTCTGTGGCAAAATGTTTTAGAAGTAACCACCGATCAGATTGTTTCTTCAGACATCATTGGCAACCCGCACTCAGCTATTGTTGATTTGAGTCTGACCCAAGTCGTGGACGGGGACATGGTCAAGGTTGTCGCCTGGTATGACAACGAATTCGGCTACTCAAACAGATTCGTCGAGCAAGCAATAATGATTGGGAAGGAGCAGTGATCTACCACCCCCAGCCCCTCCTATTCTAGGAGGGGAGCAACTGCAGTTAGTTCCTCCCCTAGAATAGGGGAGGTTAGGAGGGGTAGATAATAAACTATGAACGAGCAAAATCAACCAAATCCGACTGAAGTAGAAATGCAGCCGAAAAAACCTTGGCTTTCAAGCCATAAAATTTTAGGCGTGGTTTTTGTTGTGGCTGTCATCGCTGCCGCATCTTCAGCACTTTATTACTTTAACGTATCAAAATCTATTCCGGCGACAGTCGATCTGCCAGTGCATAAGCAAGCTTCGACAGCTGACTGGAAAATTTATACTAATGATCAATATGGGTTTGAGTTTAAGTATCCGTCTGAAATTCAGGACGTATTTTTTAATCAACAAGGCGGCCCAAGCGCAGTTAAACCTTCTTGGGTCAGTGTTGTTGTTAATGGCCCTGATCCAAAGAAGTATATTTTCGATGTCGAGATTAATCAGGTGTCAGGATTTGCTCCTCTTACGGAAGACGAAAAGATAAAATTAGCTAATACTACCGCAAAAATTGTTAATAATATAATGATGAAACCCATCCCGGGAGACGGATATGGTTTCAAAAAAGACAATAATTTTTTTAACATATATATTAATAATCAAGATGCAACTTCTCTAAAAATCCTTTCAACTTTTAAGTTTATTGATAAACAGAGCATTAAATTGGCTGATCTGAAAATCCCAGTAATCAATAATTGGCAAATTAAAAGTACGGGAAGAAATGATTTTGCTTTAATTACTGAAACCAAGCCTTACGAAGTTTCATTAACCGGCTCAGTTTCTATAGCAAATCAAATCGAAACAAACTCGGCACTCAAAATTGGAAATACCGTCGACGGAGGATTAGTTTTTATCGATCCCTGTGGAGGACCAATTGCTTGCTATACAATTCATTACCCCAATAAAAATTTCCAGGTTATTTTTGATATTAAAAGTACTCAGCCAGCGCCAGCAAACCTAGATGGTATATGGACTCCAGATCATAAATTTACTGACGATGATCTTAAAAATATGGTTCTAAGAATCACCCTAGCAAATGATTAAATCTATTACTTCAGTAAAAGTGACGGGGAGGCGAGTGATTGTGAGGGCGGGGTTTGATGTACCGTTGCAGGACGGGAAAGTGGTTGATGATTCTCGCATCAAAGATGTTTTGCCGACCTTGAAATATTTGATCGAGCAGAAAGCGAAGATTGTAATCATCTCGCACGTAGGAAGGCCTGAGGGCTGGGATCACAGCAAAAGTCTCTGGCCTGTGGCAGAAAAGCTTGGCGAACTTATAAATTACAAAGTCGCGAAGGTTTCAGATAGGCTATCCAAATATCCTGTTCCGCATATTAATTTTTTGCCAGAAGATATCACGAAAAAAGATTATTCTGCTTTGAGTAAAGAGTTGGCAGCTGGAAGTATTTTATTCTTAGAAAACGTGCGGTTTTATCGAGGTGAACAGGATGCTCACGAAGGATTGGCCAAAACCTTAGCGACATTTGGCGATGTATACGTCAACGAAGCTTTCTCAGTAGCGCACAGAAAAGAAGCCTCAACCTTTGCTTTAGCCAAACTTTTGCCTCACTATGCTGGGGTTTCCCTGATCAAAGAAATTCAGGCTCTAAAAAAAGTTTTGCATCATCCACAGCAGCCCCTGATTGTCATTATGGGAGGGGCAAAAATTGAAGGAAAAGTAGAAACTATTGAGAATTTGGCTAAGCACGCAGACCATGTCTTGATCGGTGGGGCTATGATTAATAGTTTTTTGGCAGCATTAGGATTTGAAACTGGCAAGTCAGCAGTGGCTGATGTAAAGGTCGCTAAGCAGCTTTTGCGAAATTATAAAAATAAAATTGTTCTGCCACAGGATGTGGTTGTGGCGAACTCTGAAGAAGGACATGCCCAAGTAGTGTCTATAGAAAAGATCAGATCTTATCAAATGAATTATGATATCGGGCCAAAAACCATCCATCTATTTTCGGGGTATATTAAAAACGCAAAAACTTTACTATGGAATGGACCGCTCGGTAAAATCGAACAGAAAAAATTTTCCACTGGTAGCATGGCCATCGCTCAAGTTTTCGCTTCTCGGTCGAAAGGAAAGGCGTTTGGGATTGTCGGCGGCGGCGAAACCGTGGAAGTCGTGGATCGGGCCAAAGTTTCGCAGTTTATCGACCACGTTTCGACTGGCGGCGGCGCCATGCTTGAATTTTTAGCAGGGAAAACCTTGCCGGCAATTAAAGTTTTAGAAAAATAAACCCCCTCACCAAATGTATTATGTTTACGTTCTACAAAGTATAAAAGATGGAGAAAAATATATTGGGTCAACGAACGATTTGCGAAAAAGATTTAAGCTCCACAATGAGGGAAAGGTATTTTCTACAAGATTAAGAATACCTTTTGAACTAGTTTACTACGAGGCTTATAAATCCGAAAAAGATGCCAGAATAAGAGAGCATAATTTAAAGTTAAGAAGCAAAGCATATATGCAACTTCGAAAACGTATTGTTCATTCATTAAGTAATTTGGTGAGAGGGTAAATGATAAAGCCCTTCAAAAAATTGTTGTTGGTAGTTTTGGACGGATTTGGCATAGCCACACCTTCTCACAGTAACGCCATCACCATGGCTGACCCTACGACTTTTGATTATTTAGTGGAAAATTATCCAGCTACTACTCTCCAAGCATCTGGCCCGTCTGTGGGTCTGCCTTGGGGCGAGATGGGCAACTCAGAAGTTGGACATTTGAACCTGGGCGCAGGCAGAATTGTGGCTCAGGATTTGTCGCGCATTACGCTTGCTATAGAAGATCGAACGTTTTTTAAAAATCCTGCGTTCCTGGAAGCTATTGATCATGCGAAGAAAAACAAATCCGCTCTGCATTTGGTCGGATTGATAAGTCCAGGTGGCGTGCATAGCTATGACGAGCACGTCTATGCTTTGCTAGGTCTTGCTTCAGAGCAAGGGTTGGAAAAAGTTTACATTCATATGTTTTTGGACGGCAGAGATACACCTCCCCAGATTGCGCTGGAAAGCTTGACGAGACTCGAGAA
>CAYOPE010000004.1:0-43576 GCA_964405805.1 uncultured Candidatus Saccharibacteria bacterium
TGCTAACTCTGTGCCAGCAGCAGCGGTAATACAGAGACCTCAAGCGTTATCCGGAATCATTGGGCGTAAAGCGTACCGATAGGTGGTTTTATAAGTTTTGCCTAAAATCCCGAAGCTTAACTTCGGTCTTGGGTAAAATACTGTAAAACTTGAGGGGCAAAGAGGTGCTTGGAACGAACGGTGTAGTAGTGAAATGCGTTGATATCGTTCGGAACACCGAAAGCGAAGGCAGAGCACTGGGTGCCACCTGACACTGCTAGGACGAAAGCGTGGGGAGCGAATGGGATTAGATACCCCAGTAGTCCACGCTGTAAACGATGAATACTAGGCATGCGCGAGTATCGACCCTCGTGCGAGCCGTAGCTAACGCGTTAAGTATTCCGCCTGGGGAGTACGGTCGCAAGACTAAAACTCAAAGGAATTGACGGGGACCCGCACAAGCGGTGGAGCATGTGGTTTAATTCGACGGTAAGCGAGGAACCTTACCAGGGTTTGACATGTACCTTCAAGCGCACGGAAACGTGTGATCTTCGAGAGTGGTACACAGGTACTGCACGGTTGTCGTCAGCTCGTGTCGTGTTCACTGAAAACCCCTTTTCAAAAAAGTGGTTTTCAGTACTTTCCGCAAAAAGGATGGCGAAGTAAATTCGCCAGCTCAAGGACGGAAAGCTAATTTCGCGACCTCATGGAGTAATCTGTGAGAAAAATCCAACTATATCGGGGAAACCCTATACTTAGGGCAATCCCGAGGGAAGTCCACTGCTTAATTTGATTAAAAAAGGCCGCACCCGCAGGGGCACGGCCACAGACGTTCGACTCGATCGCTACTCGGCGATGAGACGAGGCACTGGCAGCAGACGCAGCCAGAATCCACGTCTCCAGTCGAAGAAGATTCCGATTTTGAACGGACGTTTGGTCGCGTACAGGTGTACGCCATCGAACATGTGTCTCACCATGATGCCCTCCTTCAATGAGCTCATCATGATAACACAAGCAATTAGAATAATCAAGATTAAGCATGACCCCCTAGAGACTACACGTTGGCTCCCGAGAAATCGGGATGAAGATATAGTCCGACCTGCTAGGTAACTAGCAGAGCATAAAAGAAATTTTATGCCACGTAACAATTTTGAATTCTGAATTTAGAATTTTGAATCAAATTCGAATATTAGAATATTTAATATTCAATCGAAATTCAAAATTAAAAATTCGAAATTATTGTTACGAAGTAACAAATTGGAGATGTTCCCTTAAGTGGGAGAACGAGCGCAACCCCCGTAGTATGTTGATTTTCATACTAGACTGCCGGCGTTTAAGCTGGAGGAAGGTGGGGATGACGTCAAATCAGCGTGGTCTTTACGCCCTGGGCGACACACGTGCTACAATGCATAGGAACAATGGGACGCAACATCGCAAGATCGAGCAAATCCTCTCAAAAACTATGCTCAGTTCGGATTGGGGGCTGCAACTCGCCCCCATGAAGCTGGAATCGCTAGTAACCGTGAATCAGCCTCGTCACGGTGAATACGTTCTCGGGTTTTGTACACACCGCCCGTCACACCATGGAAGTGGTTAATACCCAAAACTTTCGCAAGAGAGCTAAGGTAAGAATCATGACTGGGGTGAAGTCGTAACAAGGCATCGGTAGCGGAAGCTGTCGATGGATCACCTCCTTTCTAAGGAGAAAATCTCTAAGGTTTAACTTAGAGACAATTGTCGATACGTGAAATTTATTCCCAATAAATTGTTTGCAAACTAAAACCGGCGGCCCTATTTTTAGGTGCGCCGGTTTTAAATTATGTTAATCATTCCTGGTATGGATAAAAAAATTTCTGAACACAAAATTCGCGAGAAAATAGTCGTAGAGTTTTTAACTGATGTAGCAAACGAGGCAAATATAGTTTTTTATAGAAATGAAAGTGAAAGCTATATAGTCCCATTGAGGATACAACTGATAATTTCTTTCAGCCTTTTAGATTTATTTGCAAATTATTGGTATGAATATAAAGGGGAAACTGGAACGCAAAGTGGAAGAATGACAAGTTGGTATGATAAATATTGCAGAACATCAGAAAATGAAGTATATGCTTCAGATGACCAATGGAAAGATTTAAGTTCTTCCCGATTGTCTGAGTTTCGTAATGCTCTAGTTCATTTTTTTGGTCTTGGAGAAGTAAAACCGAACGATATTTATCTTGCACTTGTCTCTAATGATTTGCCTAAGATAGAGATAGAAAGTATGCGAACTAAATTCACGAATGGCGGTCATCCGACTATAATTGTCAAACCAATCGAGTTTCATAGCCTCATTAAGAAGGGTGCGATATTGATGCTAGAAGAATGGGCTAATGTTATTAATCAATCGAAAAATAGCCAGACGATAACTTTGCAGTATATAACTGCTATTGAAAGGGTATTTAATAAAATCCAAAAAGAAGGGGCAGTCCAAGTACTTAAGAAAAAATAGTTTTGCACTTTTATTACTCACGGTATATAGTTTGATTATGAAATTTTGGGAGAAAGTTAAAAGTTTAAGACTTCAGGATTGGGCAAACCTGATTATAATAATCGGTTTGCCATTAATGGTTTTCACTCTGTACGAAAATAGTCTTTCTCAAACTGCAAATTTTGTGCTGGAATTTAACAAAGAACTAAGAAACAACCAGCCCTCCTTTTCTAAATTGATTTATGCAATTGATTATAAAAGGCCATTGCTAAGTCCCAAGGGAGATTTTACTACAGAAGATTTAGATAATTTTTTAGTAACTTGGGAAATATTAAATTCGATTTATTCTAATACTCATTTCGGTAGGTATATGATCTATGACGCATTTTCATATGATGTTGAAAATGCGTATTGTTATCCTGAAATTCGGGAATATATTAAATCCGCTAAACAGGATGCTAAAGACCCAGAGGTATATCGTGGATTTGAAGACTTAGCAGAGCATTTTATCAAAATAGATCGAACTGATTGTGCTAAAATCAATGGTGATTAAGCAGATAAATTTATGAATCCAGAAATAACAGGAGCTGATACTCGCGACCAAAATCCTATTGAAATTGTGGAGCTTGGTCCAGATAACTGGGAAGTCCTACGTGATTTGAAGCTTAGGACTCTAGATCAGGAACCGATAGCTATGGAAGATCCTGAACCAGGAAGAAAGCGGATGCTCGAAAGAACTGAAGAAGAATGGAGAGCTATCATGTCAGGGGAGGTGGTCGGAAAAAAGCCATATGCGAAACGGTACAATAATTTTTTCGCGAAAGATTTAGTAAGCGGAAAGTATGTAGGATTAGTTCAGGCTGTCGTGTCAGAAGGTCAGTGGGAATATACAAGGCATGCACTTGTGCAAAATATGTTTGTCGATAATGAAGGACACAGAGGGCAGGGCACAGGCAAGAAATTACTCGGAGCGCTCATCGATGAGATGAAGGCTAGACGTGACATTAAATTTATTGAGCTCAATGTGGTTCTGACACAAGAACCGGCAATCAATCTGTACAAAAGTTTCGGTTTCAAACAGATTCGAGATATTTTTAAAGTGAAAAGAGGCGACCAAGAATATGATGAGATGGAAATGAGATTAGAGCTTGAATGATAAAATCCCGCCGAGAGGCGGTTTTTTGTTTATTCGATTCGTGCTAGAATAATTGAAACAAACATCAAACCGCGTAAGCGGTTTTCTTCGTAGGAGGAGAGCCATGCTCGTGGCGCTTGTTATCGCAGGACTGTTTGTGGGCGCCGTCATCTACGGCAACTTGATGTACTCACGCGGGGCACGAGTCGAAGGACTCAGGCAGTCCATCGCGCTCCTCGCTTCCACCGTGGAGCTTTACAACGAAACTCTTCGTAGCTGGATTGCATACGCTGCAACCGAGCGAATTGAGGGCACACCTCTCCGGATCGAAATGCAGTGGAACGAGCAGATGGACTGGCTACGGAGCATGACTATCGTCATCAGAGATGGGTTCAAAGATCTCCGATACGAAGTCGTGCTCAAGGATCAGATTGCCAGGTCGCCTGGCGGCACGTTCACGATTGTCGGTGCTTTGGATTTCCAACCGAAATTCGACTAGTGCAATCGGCAGGTCGTGGGGCATTCGCTGATGCTCCTGACCTGTCGTTTTTGTTTCTGATATAATCAATACATGATTACATATTTTCAAGCTGCGATTCTAGGTTTGCTTCAGGGTGCCTCTGAGCTGTTTCCTATCTCGAGTCTCGGGCACAGTGTGATTTTGCCAAGATTAGTAGGCTGGAACATTCACCAGAACGATGCTTTTTTTCTGACTTTCCTAGTCGGCACGCATTTGGCCACAGCAGTAGTGCTGTTTTTCTTTTTCTTCAGAGACTGGGTTAGGATTGCTAGAGGAATTTTCGGCTCGATTGCGAAAAGACAAATCAGCTCCACAGATCCGTATGCCAGATTGGGTTGGCTTTTAGTTGTGAGCACGATTCCTGCTGGGATTGTGGGTTTGCTGTTAAAAGAAAAAATTGCGAATCTATTTGCTTCACCAGTTTTAGCTGCGATATTTCTAGCAGTGAATGGACTATTGCTTTATGGCTCGGAAGTTTTGCGCAGGAAAGCCCATGAAAATAACGATGAGCAAACTTCAGACCAGCGTCTAGCCAAATTATCATGGATACAAGCTGTGAAAGTCGGACTCATGCAAGTTTTGGCACTCATCCCAGGGCTCTCGCGCTCTGGCGCGACCATGGCAGGTGGACTTCTGGTCGGACTGTCCCACGAAGACAGCTTGCGTTTCAGTTTTCTTCTAGCAACCCCGATCATCGGGGCTGCGGCCGTACTTGAGTTGCCAGAATTGTTTGTCGCCTCAAATCGTGGTTTAGTAGGTCCGACTATTTTCGGCGCAGTCTGTGCTGCGGTGACTGCATATCTGGCGGTCAAATTTCTGATAAAATTTTTTCACACAAACAAACTAACCCCGTTTGCGATTTATTGTCTCGCTGCCGGAGTTATCTCTACACTGGTTTTATATTTTAGGTAGTAGGCTTTGGGCCAGTCTGAAACCAAGCGTACACAAACAGCGCTATGGCTACCACAAACGATGCAATGCCGTGTTTGATATGAACGTGGTCAGAGCCAGAGAGGTAGCCTGGGTAGTAGTGCGGCAGACTGCCAGCACCGTGTGTCAGATAGACAATGCCGACGTAAGCGCACGCTAGACCTAAAATTACTGCGATCGTGGCGAGAAGTTTATTCATAAGCAAAGTTAATTGGTATTATTATATCATGTTATAATATATACATGTCTGAAAGACGCCATATTTTCATAGCTAGTCCTGCAAATATGGTTTTCGCGTATCCCGCCGCCGCGTAGGCGGTTTTTTTGTCCCAAGGAGGGAAGGATGCTGCTTCATCTTGACTTGGATGCGGAAGCAGATGAGAAGTCTGCAACTGCTTCGGATGTCGAGGCTGCGAACCTCGAAGCGTCAGCAAGACTACTAGCCAGCGTGCGTCGGATCTGCTCTCTCCATCCTCGTGAAGAGCAGGAACTCAGAAATACTGGAGAGTGCATCGTCCGGCACTTCAGCCCAGTCTATTCTGTGAGCGAGGGCGATGCCCTCATCGCTCAGACCGAAGGGTTGGATGAAATACCCGTGAAGGTAGTCGAGATCATCCAGATCAAAAACAGGCGGAACTTGCGCATACAACTAGTTCCGGTCTGATTTGATCGCGGCAGGTCGTGGGGCACTCAGAGCGCTCCCGACCTGTCGTTTTTGTTTGCCCAACTAGGATTGACGAGCTTGGTTTTTTATGATAAAGTTTTTAGTCATCCAAGGAGGAGACACGCATGATCACGAGCACAGACACGATCGCCGAAATGAACGAGCTGTTTGTAGGCAGGAAGGTTCGGATCAGCCACGAAGGTAATCCGCGTCTCGAGGATGGCGAGGGCATCTGCAAGCAGTTCCACGTCACCGAGTCCGGTGTCGACATCGAGCTGATAGACGGCCGTCGGTGGGGATTCGTTCCCGAAAATCTGACGCCTCTGTGGACCGAGGGCCCGGTCGGGGGCTTCATCGCAGGCCGGCGCAAGATCGAACTCGTCGATACGGGTAAGTCGAGAATCGAGGACCTCGAGGAAGCGACCAGAAGGCTTCACGGGCTCCTGACCGACCCGCATCCGGGCCTGAGCACGTGGCAGGAAGCCCTGCACCGCGCCGGTCAGGAGCTGTACGATCGGCTGAAGGCCTACGTGCCGAATCCGTAGCCTGATTGCTCTAAAGATGACAGGTCGTGGGGCACTCAGAGCGCTCCCGACCTGTCGTTTTGTTTTGACCGCCCATCCCGATTCGTGTATTGTTTTGTAGATCCCGGGCCGACTGCCTACGCGCAGTCGGCCCTTGTTGTTTTTTTGAGGTAAAAATGAATCAAGGGTTTCCACGCTTTCACGTATGGAAACCCTTTTGGTATCATGGTCGATGATGTCGAGCTAGGCTTTAGTTTTTTTCTTTTTGAGGACTTCAGGCATTGGCAGCCGCTCGGGAATCGGAAACTCTGGCAGCGGCCTAATCAATGTGGCGATCCAGGCCACCCCTTCTTCTCCGCCCGTCTGATCGCGGTCCGGAGTGTGCTTGTATCCCTGATCAGTCAGCCATAGGAGAACCTGCTCGCCGACTTTTTTCGCTTCTGCGCTGAGGTTGTCGACAGTACTGCAGTACTCGCAGACGATGGAGCGATCCGTGCGATCTTGATCTCCACGAACGCGGAGAGCGATGTCGACGTTGTTCCAGACCCGGAAGATCGAGACCTCGAGTAACTGTTCCCAGGTCCAGATGCCGGTTCGATATTTCTCTAAATCCCTGGTCCAGGCCTTTGCTTCCAGCTGGCGCTTCTTACTCAGGCCCATCGATTCCTCCTTATCCGAACAGCACGATAAAGCATAGTATCATTAAACATTAAAAAAATCAACCACTGGCAGACGTTTTTGTTTGCGTTTTATTGTGCTAAAATTTGAATATGAAATTCGTTCAAGGATTATTTTACAAATTCTGGCAGAATTTTCTGGCTTGTTTTTCAGGAGTCAATCTGCTTTGGCATGCCTTAGCGATTGCATTAACTTATGTGATTGTGACGAGCGGCTTTGATTGGAAATATCACCAGCTGCTCGGACATGGCCTGATTTTTAATTTATTTTTTCCAGCAGCCATCTTCGGATTTTTGGTACCAGTGGTCGTGCCTGCTGTGCTGCTTATAAAAGGCCAGAGGAATCCTAAAATTTTAAACACTGCTTTTGCGCTGATCCAAGGCGAGTTTCTCGGCTGGCTGATTTCTGCTTGCTACAAAGCTGTCACTGGGCGTGTGCATCCAGAATTGTTTGTTTCGCAAACCGCAGATATCAGCCGCGTGTTTCACTTTGGGTTTATGCGCGGCGGGATTTTCTGGGGCTGGCCATCTTCGCATACAGCAGTGGCGTTTGCCGGATCCTTCGTCATCTTAGCTCTATATCGTGAGTCGAGACTTATGAAAATTTTGGCAGTCCTATACGCCATCTATATTGGCTTAGGCGTTTCAATCAGTATCCACTGGTTTTCTGACTTCGTAGCAGGCGCGATCATGGGCACAATAATCGGTATCACAGTGGGAAAAAGTTTTAAAAAGAGACTTGAAAGTTTGAATTCATGAACCCCTGGCTTGAAATTTTTATAATATTTATTTTGCCAATACTACTTTGGTATTTTGGTCTCGTTTCTATAAAATATCGATTTAGAGTTTTTGTGTTAATGAATATCGCTACGGTAATGATTGTATGGAAAGAACACTGGAGCTTAAGACAGTTTGGACTTCGAATTGATAATTTTTATGCTTCCACCGTTCCGTATATTTTGTTTACAATTATAGGGTTTCTCTTTTTATTTTTTCTTGCCAAGCTGCACAAAAGAGACATAGTTGACGAGCGGAAGACGAGCAACCATTTTATTTATTGGTTTATCATTCTCAGTTTTTCCCAAGAATTTTTATACAGAGCTTTTTTGATGCCTCGATTATTGGGATTGTTTTCTCCTGTGCTGGCAATAATAGTTAATACTTTTCTGTTTGGTATTTTACATATTATTTATCCCGAGTTAAAAAAGAATTTATTTATAATAGTGTTGGCTGGATTTGCCTTCGCGACCGTGTATTACTATTATCCAAACTTGATTCTAATAAGCATTTCTCACTCGATTTTAAATTACGTCGCAGTCATGTATGGCTATTTCAGTTTTTATAAAATAAAACAAACAATATGATTGCTAGTAAGCGCTGAAGTTTTTTGGTATACTTCTCGCAACACAAACATTAAACCGCTGAACTCACCCTCTGTCCCGAGAAGTCGGGACATCTCTCCCGCAAACGGGAGAGAAAAAATAGAAAGATGACAGAGGCGGCTTTCTTTGTAGGGGGAATGATGAACATGAAGAGAACTTCGAATCAGGATCACGCTCTGAACTTGATCCGCCGGATTTGCGCTCTGGAGACCTCGGCGCATGAAGACTCGATCGTGTTTCAGGTCAGGGACGTGGGCGCCGGAATGGGCAGTCCTGGGAACGCTGTGAAGCAAGGGGTTTTGGCGGCGCTGGTGGTCATGGGTTATATTCGGATCATTCAGAAGCCTCACTCCACGCTGAATATCTATGGCGCGACAAGAGAGTCTCTCCAACGTCTCGGGCAAGATATGCGGCTGTCGCAGTGGAATCAGCTCGGACTTCGTCCGTATACTTACATCGTGCACGCGCAGGTGCGGCTGTCAGAGAACGATTCGGTCCGCAAGTTCGCACGTGAGTGGAACTGCTGGACAGAAGTCCGATCAGCTGACCTGATTACGGTGAAAGTCGACGGCTTCGATACCTACTTCTTCGTGAACAGTCGGATGATCGGGGATGGTCCTCCGATTCATCTGTGCTGCGGTCTGCAGATCATCAAGCCGGATCTGATGGACCATTTCGACATCGACTGTCACTGGAAAGACGAGTAGATCATCGACATATGGCTGCGCTGGTGAACCTTTTCGGGTTTGCCAGCGTTGTTTTTTGTTCAGAAATTTGCTATAATATATTTGTTTTGTAGATAAACCTGATGAAATCCAAATCAAAAAAACCAAAAACCTTTTTGGGCATGCGGCTGCATCCGGGGTGGACCGTGAAAAAAGGCAGCCGATTGGCTACCAAGCTTGTTAGTGCTACAGGAATTCCAGAAGCCTACTCTGAAACCACAGCGTGGTTTGCAGAAAGATTGATTTTGGCCGCAGTCTGCATCGCCACAGCTTCTTTTGCGTCAGGCGTTTTGTTTACAGTTTACTTGTCAGAGCCGATCGGAAATAGTCAGGCCTATGATTATCTGGCCAGCAGAGCCGCAGTGGCCAAAGAGCAGTTTATAGACTTTGCTTCACCAATTTTTGAAAAGCTGCTTGCTGATAACTACGAAGACAAAATTAAAAAAGCTGAGCTCGACAAGCGTAAGCAGCAGATCAAAGAGTACTTGCTAGGCAAGCAGTCGCCATTCGCGCGTGATGATGACGCGCTAGCAGCACTTGCGCAATCGAAAAACATGAAGCTGATTCTAGCGATTTCGTTTGTAGAGAGCAATTTCGGCAAGCACTGCTTCTACTACAACTGCAGCGGCATCGGCGGGCCGAACCTTCGACGTTACGAAAGCTATGCTGAGTGGGTCACGGATTTTGATAATCTTTTAGAAAATCGTTATAAAGGTTTGCCACCAGAAAAGTTTCTCGGTCTGTATGTGCAGCCGGGTAGTCCCAACTGGCTTTATGGAGTGCGACAAATTTTAAACGAGTTCAAAAAACAGGGGATCGGCTAACTATTGAAAAATTTCTGAAAATTTGCTATAATATATATAGTTAATTTTTTGGAGGGGGAAACAAATATAAATATGGCAGATCAAATGCCAGGTTCAATGCCGATGCCTGAAGGTAAGATGTGTGCCGCATGTGGACACATGCATGGTAAGCCAGATGGTACGTGCGATTGTGGTTGCACTGTAAAATAGTTTTTGAAAGCCCGCCTTATAGGCGGGTTTTTTGTTTGACAAAGTTATATGGTATAATATAGACAAAATTAATACGTTATATGGCAACAAACAACAAAGAACAAAATGGGCATATGCACGATGGATGCGATTGTGACTACCATCACGACTATCATCGGCACTTTGCGATGCGCTGGGTGCTAGGGATTGTGATTCTCCTTTTAGTTTTCTGGTTGGGCATGAAGATCGGGGAACTGAAGGAAGTGGTGGAGAGCGGGTTTGGTTACGGGGGATTTCATAATATGATGTACAAAGGCTATCCGGGGGCGGGCATGATGGAGTATTGGCAAACCGCAGTGCCTGGGTCTACAGGTTCGACAACCCCGAAAACCTCGACTAAAAAGTAAAAAGCTTGCCTTTTTATTGGTTGTGTGATATAATTATATTAACTGTTAATAACTTAATATTAAGAAACAAAATATGCAAAATAAGAATCGAAAAGGTTTCACCCTCATCGAACTTTTGGTGGTCATAGCCATCATTGGTATTTTGGCAGCCGTGGTATTAGTATCCCTAAACTCAGCCCGCCAGAAGTCTAGAGATGCTAGAAGACTTGCTGATGTCAGACAAGTCATGACAGCATTAGAACTCTACTATAACGATAACAATGGTTATCCCACAGCCACCTCAGGAGCCCCAACCACTACAGATGGTTCTCCTGCCTGGTCAACCTACCTAGCCACCTGGCCCACTGTCCCTACCCCTGCAGATGGCACCTGTGGCAATGCTAATGCCTACACCTATGCTCAAACCTCTTCTGGAGCTTCCTACACCCTAGCCTTCTGTCTAGGAGCAGTCACTGGAGGCTACACAGCTGGTAGTCATACAGCTTCTCCATCAGGGATACAGTAAACTAGATTTTCAAAACCCGTCCTATTATCAGGACGGGTTTTTTGATGCTTAATTTGACTTGATTTAAGAATAATTGGTATAATTAGATCAATCTTTCAATTTAGTTTGAAACAAAATGAAAAAACTAATCAAAAATAAGGGTTTTACCTTGATTGAATTACTGGTGGTCATCTCGATTATCGGTATTTTGGCTTCCACTGTGTTGGTATCTCTAAACGGCGCGCGCCAAAAAGCCAGAGATGCTCGCAGAATTGCAGACATTAGACAAATTCAGACAGCTCTTGAGCTTTTTTATAACGATAATAATAAGTACCCACTGCCGACCTCTGCGTCTACAGGCGGGCCTACCTCCACTGATGGCAATCCTAACTGGTCAACTTATGTGGCTATTTGGCCAGCTGCCCCTCTTCCGCCAGATGGCACTTGTGGCAGTTCGAACACATATACTTACAACCAAGAACTCAATGGCAACAGCTATACTTTATCCTTCTGTTTAGGTGCAGTTACAGGGGGGTATGCTGCGGGTTTCCACGTTGCCAGCCCCAGCGGTATCCAATAATAGACCCTTAGTTAAATAGCCTGTTGGTTTACAAATTTACCAAAATTTGATAAATTAAGTAGGCTATTTTTTATTGTTTAAGGGCGACTAGCTCAGGTGGTTAGAGCGCGTCACTGATAATGACGAGGTCGATGGTTCGAGTCCATCGTCGCCCACCAGAAATTATGCATATTTTTAGCGGGCTAATTGGCGTAGCCGTAGGCTTCGTCTTAATTAAATACTCAGTGCCCTTGACTGACATGTTTGGAAAAGTAGAATGGGCTGAAAGAAACTTGCGTGGGGGATTAGCCGGCACTTATTCACTATACAAAATAGTGGGAGTGATATTTATCATCTTGTCGCTGCTCTATATGTTTGGCTTGATTGGCATAGTACTAGGACCTCTCAGTAACGTATTTGGCGGCGTTAAGCAATAAGGGCCTTTAGCATAATGGTAGTGCGCTCGGTTTGCATCCGAGATGTGGGAGTTCGATTCTCCCAAGGTCCACCAAAAAGACTTTTTAAGATTGAAAGTTCTTTTTTGTTTGGATTTGACGATAAAGTTAATTTTCATTATAATTTAGGAGCAATTGAGGATATCCTCAGTCCAAATCGCGAAACAAAATGCTATTTTCTAAACCAAAAAGTCACCTTGGCGTGGATATCGGGTCTTCCAATATAAAAATTGTTCAATTGCGGGCAGAAGACAACAAATTTGTCCTCGAAACTTACGGTCTTGTGAATGTTTCTTACCAAATTAATAAGGACAATACAGCTTCAATCGCCCAGACAGCAGGACTTTTAAAAGAATTGATGGCTCGTGCGAAAACCACGACCAATAAAGTCGCAGCGTCTTTGCCCAACAGTTCGGTTTTTACTTCAGTCATCGAGATGCCGAAAATTCCAGAGAACGAACTGAAGTCAGCCGTCGAGTTTGAAGCCAAAAAATACATTCCATTACCGCTTGATGAGGTCGCTTTATCCTGGAGTGTGATTGAAGACAAGCGCAAACCCAGTACCACAGAAACGAAGATTAAAGTTTTACTCACAGCAGTCCCGACCGGCGTTATTGATAATTATGTGAAGGTATTTCAGATGGCAGAGCTTGAGCCGGAAGCTTTGGAAATAGAGTCTTTATCATTGATTCGCTCTTTAGTCGGGGAGGATCTAAATTCAATCCTCCTCATCGATATAGGTGCTAAAAATACTACAGTTAATCTGGTCGCCGCCGGGTACTTAAGAGTTACGAAAAATTTAAATGTTGGTGGTGATACGATCACTGCCAGTATCGCACAGAGTTTGTCCGTAAATTTTGCCCGAGCGGAGCAGTTTAAGAAAGATTTTGGTCTAAATAATTCTAGTCAACAAATTCCTCAAGTTATGCGACCGATCCTAGATATCATAAAAAACGAGGCTCAACAGCTAATGAATTTGTTTGAGAGTCGAGGAGAAAAAATCGACAAAGTATTGCTTTCAGGAGGCGGCTCGAAGCTCCCGTATCTAAAAGAATACTTTTCAGTCTTAGGAAAACCTGTACAGTTGGCCAATCCTTGGGGCCAGGTTATCTATGCTCAGAACCTCAAGCCAATTGTAGAGCCTTTGGGTCTAAATTTAGCAGTCGCTACGGGACTTGCCATGCGGCACTTCTCTCATTAAACCAAAAATGTGCAAGAAATAAACCTACTTCAAAATCGAGTTAAAGACACTAGCCATGTTTGGGAGCGACAGAGTAAGTTAATTCTGACTTTTTTGTCGATTTTGTTAATTATTATCATCGGAGTCACAGCTATTTTGTTTCTACTCAATCGTTCACTAGCTAGTAAGACAGCAGTAGTGACAGAAGATAATCTTTCTCTTCAAAAACAATTATTGAGTCAGCAGAAAGATGTTGAGAATGGTAAGGCTTTTCAAGCACAGCTCGCGAACTTACGAGTTTTACTAAATAATCATATTTATATCTCACCATTTCTAGACGAGCTTTCGAAATCAACTTATCAGAGAGCGCAGTACACTGGTTTGGATGTCACGACAGATGGCCAGGTTCATTTAGAAGGAATAGTTTCGAACTACATTGATTTAGGAAAATTGCTTTTAGGACTATCGACTTCGTCGAAATTTAAAAACGTCAAACTTTTATCAGTCCAGCCATCATCCGGCAAAGACAATGCTTACACTTTTGCTTTGGAGATGAGTGCGACATCTGATATTTTCACGAAAAAATAATCATGCCCCAAACATCATTTAGATCATTTGCCACTACAGCGACCATTCTCATCATAGCCTTGTTATGGGCAGCTTATTTTGTCACTGTACCGCAGTGGCATAAGTATCAGGATTCAAAGCAAGCTCAGCTCACAGCCGAAAGTGACAATGGTAACTTGAAGTTAGCTCTGTCTTCTCTGCAAGGCTTTATCGATTCATATCACCAGCAAACGAAAAATGTATCAACTGTCAATGCTTCACTACCAGCAAAGTCTGAAGACATGGCGAATTTTACCGCTAGTATTGGAGGGTTGGCTCAGGCTAGCGGAGTTGTACTTTCTGACTTTTCGATTGAAGGAGATAGCAATGTTTTAAGTCGATTCAAAAAAACACCTTTGGAAAATTCCATTCAACCAGTAGCAATTACTTTTACAGCCTCGGGAAGTTATCCGTCGTTTAAGGATTTCATCCTCCGGCTAGAAAATCATCAGCGCTTGGTTGACATTAACCACATTACCTTGCGACAAGATGAGAACGGACAGATTCAATACCAAGTCAGCCTTAAGACCTATTATCAAAAATAAATATGGATCCAAGTAGTCGAAAAAAAATCTACATTTTAGCGGGCATAATTGGTGTAATTGTGATTATAATTGTTTGGATAGTGATGAGAGGAAAAAGCTCTTCTTCGAATTCGGTTCAGCCCCAGACTACAACTGAAACCGACAATTCTTCTCAAGTCTCAAACACACCGATCAGAAAGTCATCAGATGATGGGAGCTTCCCACCACCTGCAGTGTTTCCGTTATCAAAAACTTTAGATTTGCAGGTTTTGAATTCTACTGGATTCCAAACTTTAAAGCCTTATGACACGATCAAGACCAATCCTTCTGACTTTGGTCGCGACAATCCTTTTAACCGATATTAAATATGGCAAAAACTGAGGCTAGTGGTACCCAATCTAAAACCGTTAGTCTAGAAAACTTTTTAGTCGAAAAGGGATACGTTAGTAAAGAGAATTTGGCCAAGGCCAGAGTAGAATCCAGTACTGCTCATCGCAACCTCTTCGACTACTTAGTCAACGAACACTACATTACGGACGAAGATCTCACAACTGCGCGAGGACTTTTTTTTAATGTCCCTTATGTAGACCTTCGAACGAAAACTATTCCGAAAGAAATTTTAGAAATGGCTTCGAAGGAAACTATTTCAAATTATAAATTTGTTCCCTTTGAATTAACCGACGATGTTTTGAAAGTGGCGATGACTGATCCGACTGATTTGTCCGCTCTGGAAGCGCTAGAGTTTTTGTCACAAAAGAAAAAATATCGAATCGAGCTTTATATCACTTCGTTTACTAGTTTCCAGTCTGTGTTTCGAAAGACTGCTGAAATCACCACTGAAGTTTCTCAAGCCTTGAGCGAAGTGGCAGAAAGTGAAAAAGCCCAAGAATTAAAATATCAAGAAAAGCCGCAAGAAATCCAGCAACCGCGTTTGGTGGACGAAGCACCGATTTCGAAAATCGTAGATGTTATTATCCGACATGCGATCGAAGCGAGAGCGTCTGACATCCATATCGAACCTTCAGAAGAAGACTTGCATGTTCGCTATCGAATTGATGGCGTACTCCACAGCTCACTGATCCTTCCGCGATCAGTCCATTCGGCGATAGTTTCGAGAATAAAAATTTTATCGAATTTGAAAATTGACGAACAACGCTTGCCACAAGACGGCAGATTTCATATCAACTTGGAAGGCAAGCCCATCGACTTTCGTGTTTCGACCTTTCCCACGGTAGTCGGTGAAAAAGTCGTCTTGCGTATTTTGGATAAATCTACAGGTGCCCCAAGCTTAGAAGAATTGGGCTTAAGTGGTAGACGTTTAGCAATTGTCAAAGAAGCGATTAGTAAGCCTCATGGAATGTTTTTAATGACTGGGCCTACAGGTAGTGGTAAATCCACAACTCTTTATGCAGTCTTGAGCATTCTTAACCAGCCAGGCGTAAACATCGTCACTTTAGAAGATCCGGTGGAATATTTTATTGATGGAATTAATCAAGCCCAGATCAGGCCCGAAATTGGACTGACTTTCGCTTCAGGACTTCGATCCATCCTGCGCCAAGACCCAAATGTCATCATGGTTGGAGAAATCCGTGACAAAGAAACAGCAGAGTTAGCTGTAAATTCGGCTTTGACAGGACACTTAGTTTTTTCAACCCTGCATACAAATAGCGCTCTCGGAGCTATTCCTCGTCTGGTAGATATGGGAATCGAACCATTTCTCATCACCGCGTCTTTAAATTTACTTGCTGCCCAGCGCTTGGTGCGCAAAATTTGTGATAAATGTAAAACTGAAATTAAGCCCACAGAAGAAATGCAAAGAGTCGTGACCCAAGATTTAGAAGGGATTGAGAAATCGGAGCTAGAAGGCGTGGATCTTAAAAACTTTAAAGTGTACGTAGGCCGTGGATGTCCGGTTTGTAATAACACGGGTTACAAGGGCCGAGTTGGGATTTACGAAGCGGTGCTTATCAGCAAAGGCATTCAGAATTTGATTAACGATCGTCAATCAGCTGATAAAATTCAGGAATATGCAGTTAAGGAAGAAAAAATGATTCTCATGCGACAAGATGGAATCCTTAAAGCCTTAAAGGGGTTAACTACTATCGAAGAAGTCATTCGAGTGACCAAGGACTAGATTATGTACCAAATTTTATTTGTTCACCAGGACCCGAAGTTACGGCAAATCTATGAGCCACATCTAGCCTCGCACTTTAGTCTAGATTCAGCCAGTGACGGCATGAGTGCTCTGCGAAAAATAAAAAGGAATTTACCTGACGCAGTGGTTTCCGACTATTCTCTCCCAATAATTTCTGGCGTATCACTTTTGAGATTTATTCGAAGTCAGAACGAACTATCGCATCTGCCTTTTATCTTCCTTACAGCATATCCGGAGATTGATAATGGATTAAACTTAGGGGCAAATGATTGGATTAGTTTGCATGAGGCGACGCCAAGCGTATTAATCGATAGAATTTATAATCAATTAAAACTAAATCGCTATGTCGGGTAGTAGAAATTTGATATTTGTTCGCGAAGCGAACAAATTAAAAAAGCACGAAGATTTTAATATGCTATTTTATAAAAAACGCGATAAAATAAAAAAATAATTAATTATTAATCAAATTTTCACTACCCGATATGGTATACAAATCAACAGAGCTTGAAATCAATAGTTTGCTGATGCAGGTTTTACAAAGAGGCGCTTCAGACCTTCACTTAACCGCAGGTAAGCCGCCGACTCTTCGCATAGACAGTAAACTCGGTGAAATGGCAGGGTATGAAGTGCTTTCTGGGAATGCGATCGCGACTATTGTCGATGTTTTACTAGACACGGATCAGCGAAAAAAAGAATTTAAAGAAAACCGCGAAATCGATTTTTCCTTTTCATTTAAAGACAATGTTCGGTTTCGAGCCAATGCTTATTTCCAAAAAGGATATCCAGCTCTGGCGCTACGCCTGATTCCAAACAAAATCAGAACCGTGGAAGAGTTAAATCTTCCGAGTCAAATAAAAAGTTTGGTCAATTACAAACAGGGTTTGGTCTTAATGGTTGGTCCTACAGGCCATGGTAAATCGACTACTCTCGCGGCTTTGATTGACCTCATAAATCACACTCGATATAACAACATCGTCACCATCGAGGACCCGATCGAATTTGTCTATATTCAAGATAAATCTTTGGTCAACCAGCGCGAAGTCGGATCTGACACGTTATCGTTTGGCAAAGCTTTGCGATCAGTCTTGCGTGAAGATCCGGACGTTGTTCTGGTGGGGGAAATGCGAGATCTGGAATCTATTGCTACCACTATCACAGTTGCTGAAACTGGGCATTTGGTATTTGCGACTCTACATACAAACAATGCTGCTCAAACCATAGATCGTATCATCGATGTCTTTCCGGCTTATCAGCAAAGTCAGATACGGGCTCAGCTAGCAAACATTTTGGTCAGTGTGGTTTCGCAGCGTTTGCTACCGAAAATTGGCGGCGGTCGGATCCCGGCAGTAGAAGTCATGATGATGAATCACGCGGTCGCTAACGTCATCCGCCAAGATAAGACTTACGAATTACCAAACATCATTCACACTTCCACAGCAGCGGGCATGGTTTCGCTAGACCATAATCTGGCCCAACTAGTCCGTACTAATCAAGTAAAATTAGAGGATGCTATGACTTTCGTGACTGATGATGATTTGTTTCAGGGATTACTAAGACGTTAAATATGGAATTTGCCTACCAAGCCAGAGATAAAGCTGGAAGCTTGAAGACCGGTACTGTCGAAGCAGCAAACGAGGCCGGTGCTTTTGATTTGCTACAGCAGCACGGTTTGATAGTGGTTAAAATCTTACCAAGCAACAAAGTTAGTATCCTCGATGGAATTGCAATTTTCGAGCGAGTCTCACCGAAGGAAATTGTAATTTTTTCTCGTCAATTAGCCACACTCATTGATGCCAAAGTCCCAATCGTTCAAGCTTTAGATATTTTACAAACGCAGGTTTCGTCAGGAAAATTAAAGAAAGTTTTAGGTGAAGTAGCGCAGCACGTTGAGTCTGGAGATAGTTTGTCTACTGCGATTTCTCGTTACCCTAAAATTTTTAGCAATCTTTATATCAACCTAGTCCGATCAGGCGAGTTATCTGGAACTATGGATGAAGCATTAGAGTATCTGGCTAATCAGTTAGAAAAAGATTACGATCTTCGATCAAAAATTATCGGTGCTTTAACTTATCCAGCTTTTATTTTATCCTCTTTGATCATCGTCGGCTTTCTGATGTTTATTTATGTTTTACCTCCTTTGGTTTCTGTCCTTGAGCAATCATCTGTCACCCTTCCCTTTACAACTCAAATACTCATTGGCATTACTAACATCCTTCAGAACTATTGGTGGTTGGTGCTAGTTTTGTTAGTCGGGGCCGTAGTAGGCGGTCGATTTTATGTGAACACTACTGCCGGTCGATATATCTTTGATAACATTAAAATCAGAACTCCGATCATGGGCGGTTTGTATAAAAAAATCTATATGGCTCGTTTTGCACGAAATTTAGGGACACTAATTGTCGGCGGAATTCCGATCGTCAAAGCCCTAGAGTCAGTAGCTGACATTGTAGGAAACGAAGTTTATAAAGAAATTATTTTAGAAGCTTCCGAACAAGTTCGCAATGGAAAAAGTATTGCTTCAGCTCTGACCGCCAGACCTGAATTTCCTGTGGTCGTGGCCCAGATGACACAGATAGGGGAGACGACCGGTCGGCTACAGGAAATTCTAGACAAGCTCGCCAGCTTCTATGAAAAAGAAGTCGATGGAGTTTTGAAAGCCCTGACGACTTTACTTGAACCAATCATCATGATGCTGCTCGGTTTGGCAGTGGCAGTTATGGTTGCAGGAATTTTACTGCCGATATATAATTTAGCCAGTGCTTCATAGAGATTATGATACAAAAATTAATCACAAAATCTGGGAAGGGGGTGAACTTATGAAAAGAAAAAATTTTGGTTTCACCCTCATCGAACTTTTGGTGGTCATAGCCATCATTGGTATTTTGGCAGCCGTGGTATTAGTATCCCTAAACTCAGCCCGCCAGAAGTCTAGAGATGCTAGAAGACTTGCTGATGTCAGACAAGTCATGACAGCATTAGAACTCTACTATAACGATAACAATGGTTATCCCACAGCCACCTCAGGAGCCCCAACCACTACAGATGGTTCTCCTGCCTGGTCAACCTACCTAGCCACCTGGCCCACTGTCCCTACCCCTGCAGATGGCACCTGTGGCAATGCTAATGCCTACACCTATGCTCAAACCTCTTCTGGAGCTTCCTACACCCTAGCCTTCTGTCTAGGAGCAGTCACTGGAGGCTACACAGCTGGTAGTCATACAGCTTCTCCATCAGGGATACAGTAAACTAGCACATCCAGCACCATTTATATAAATGGTGCTGGATAAACTTTATGGAAAAAAACGGTTTTGTTAAAGCAGAATTATTGCTATTTTTTGTAATTTTGTTTTTGATTGGAGTTGCTGTTTTTTTTGCATACATCTTTTCTGCAACTCAAGCCGCTGACAAGCAACGCTTGGCAGATGTGGCCGTTATGAAAGATGCTCTAAAAGTTTACTATAATGAAAATGGTTTTTATCCGAACGGCTCAGACACAGAAGATCCTGTGGACATGAATGATTATGTGGATCGTTGGCCGAAAAGTCCTCCTCTATCAGGCAGCTGCACCAGTCTGAATAATCGATATTTGTATAGTCAGAAATTAAATGGTTCTGATTTTACGTTAGACTTTTGTTTGGGCCAAAGCACGGACGGCGTTGCTGCTGGCGTGCATACACTAACCACAAGGGGAATTCAATAATGCACAAAAAATCGGGATTTAGTTTAATTGAAGTTCTAGTCGTCATTGGTATAATTGGCCTTTTAGCTACGATTGTGACCGTAGCTACTGGGACTGCTAGAACCAAAGCTCGCGATGCCCGAAGACTTGATGACATTCAGCAAGTTAAAACAGGTCTAGATCTTTATTACAATACTGGTGGTGGTTATCCAGCTACTGATGCCTGGAATACAGCTCAGGCCGCAAGTGCAGTCATGGCCTGCTCAGGTACGGACACGTTAAGAGTGCCACAGGATCCGATACACGCGACGAACTCGAGTTTTGCATATACTTATACTCAAGGCGGCGATTCTTCTTCTGGCTGCGGAGGGAATGTTTATACAGATTATAAAATTCAATTCCAGACGGAAGCGAGGACTTCGATAGGAGCTGCCGGTACTTATTATCTTTCTTCAAAAGGAATTAGTTCTACGGCTCCATTTTAAATGTTGATTCTATTATTTTTATTCGGGTTGATTATTGGCAGCTTTTTAAATGCTGTCATTTTTCGTTTGCACTCAGGAGAGTCTTTTCTGTCAGGCCGCTCTCACTGCATGTCTTGCAAACATGAACTAGCAGCAGAAGATTTGGTGCCTTTGTTTAGTTTTTTATGGTTGCAGGGAAGATGTCGGTATTGCAAAGTCAAACTTTCCCGGCAGTATCCATTAGTGGAATTTTTAACTGGTTTGTTATTTGTACTGTTTGCGTTTCGTTATTCGCCATTCACAGCCCACTATTATTTCCAGATAATTTTTGCCAGCATATTCATAGTTGTGGCTGTTTTTGACTACAAACATTATTTGATTTTGGACAAAGTTGTCTTTCCAGCTCTGATTTTGGCCATCATCTATAACATTTGGCAGCATAATTTTTGGATCGGATTTCTCTCAGGGCTGGGAGTAGCAGGGTTTTTTCTGGCACAGTATTTGATTTCGAGAGGGAAGTGGATTGGTTTGGGCGACGTGAAGCTGGGTTTGGTTTTAGGGAATGTGGCACTTTGGCCAAACAGCGTCTTGGTTTTATTTTTAGCATACGTCTTCGGAAGTATCATTGGGATTTTTTTGATCCTAAGCAGAAAAAAGCATCTTGGATCCAAGCTTCCTTTCGGAGTCTTTTTAAGCCTTTCTGCTATAATAGTGATGTTAGTCGGGAATCCGATTATGCGTTGGTATCTAAATTTGATTGGATTATGAGAATATGAGAAATAGTCAAAAAGGTTTTACTTTAATTGAATTATTAGCAGTCCTGGTAATTACAGTGATGATCACCAGTATTACTGTGGCAAATTTTCGTAATGCCCAAAAGCAAAAGCAAGCAGCCATCGCTTCTGATTTAATTATAAACGCCCTCAGAACCGCCCAGTCTTCTGCCACATCAGGCAAGGCTACCAATAATTCCAATCCTAACTGTCGGACCCCGCAGTATTATTTTGTGAATTTTCAGTACCAAACTCAATTTTCATTGTCAGCATTTGATAATTGCAACAATTCCGATTTGGTAGAAACTTATTCATTGCCAGTTAACATACGAGTTAAAGCTTCGGGCTTGAAAGTGGATGGGGTTGCTGCGAATAACTCTTTAGCTATTTACTTTGCTCCACCGTTTGGACAAGCGACAGCAAACAAAGACGCAGCAGGTTTAAATTCCTTCACAGCTAGTACTGTTACTGTGGAAACAATTAACGGTTCTGTGAGTAAGACTGTGACGATCGATGGAGTTGCTGGGAGAATAGGAGAGTAAATATGAAGAAATTTTTTGAGATGATAAAGAGCTACGCCTGGGTCTCAGCAGTAATTTTAAGTGTTGCTGCTTTAGGCTTTAGTCTTTATAATTTAAAGCTTACCAAGCATGCTGCCAATAATGATCAGTATTCAGGAAACCAGAATTCAATCGTAACAGTTGATTATGATAAATTTTCGGCTGAGCCTTTGCTGCGGGATTTACCAGTTTTGGGGGATAGTAGCGCGCCGCTTACTTTATATGAATTTGCAGATTTTCAGTGTCCATACTGCAAACGATTTTTTGATAACACCTTAGCTGGTTTGAAGAGTAGATATATGGACAGCGGCAAGCTACGATTAGCTTTTGTAAACTTGCCTCTGAGAGGACAGGAATCTAGAGATGCTGCTGAAGCTGCTATGTGCGCGAAAGATCAGGGGCAGTTTTGGCCATATCATGATTTGCTTTATAAAAACCAAGCGCCTGAAGAAAATTCTGGGGCTCTGAATCCGAAAAAATTCAAAAGCTTTGCGCAAACCTTGAACCTTGATATGAAAGTATTTAATGAATGTTTATCTTCACATAAAAATCTGGACGTTGTTAACGCCCAGCAGGCTTTGGCCGATAAATATGGAGCGGCAGTGACTCCAACCTTTTTCCTTAAAGATCGTATTATCATTGGTGCTCAGCCACTCGAAATATTTATAAAAGCAATCGATGAGCAATTGGCGAAATAACCAGCCATTTAGGATAGTTTTCCTCTTTATCCTTGCTGCATTGGCAGCAATTTTCGTCATAAGTAAACACAGAAGCCCGCTGCCGACTAAAATAAATGAATCAGTAGAGCATTTTAAACAGCTTGATTATCAGTCGCAACTAGATTTGGTAAAAAAATCCGCTGAATCCGATCCAGTGGCTACTTGGCAGTTTGTAAAAGACGCATTTTTGATTAACGGTCAACAAGTCGGCAACGCTCACGAGTTTGCTCATTTAGTCGGCAACGCGATGTATGTCAAATTTGGCCTAGATGGCATTACTAACTGTGACCAAACTTTTGCTTTTGGCTGCTATCATGGAGTTACCGAGAAATTGTTGGTTGATCAAGGACCATCAGCGATTATAAAAATTCAGAATCGTTGTACTGAAATTTTCCCGCCAAGCAAAAGTCAAAATTTTACAGGTTGCATTCATGGTATGGGCCATGGACTATTTACTTATGAGCATTTCAGTGTGAGTAAGGCTTTGCAGGATTGCGACGGACTCGATAATCTTTACAAAACCTACTGCTATGACGGGGTATTTATGGAGCATTCGACTGAATTGACTAAAGGAGAATTTAATCCCGCTCATCCGTGGCAATTCTGTACATCACTTGATTCGCGTTATCATTACAATTGCGCTCGCTACCAGTCCCAGATTTTTTTAGGCCAGTTTGGCGGAGATATTTCTACAGTTTCAAAAAATTGCTCAGCTACAACCGATGAAATCTTAGTGTCGACTTGTTTTGAGAGTTTGGGCTACTACATTACTCAGCAGAACCTCGGTAAATTATCATCTATCCTCGATGCTTGCAGTAAAATTTCTGGAGAAGGTAAATACCATTGTATTATTGGTTCTACTCGGGAAGTGAAGTTCCAAGCTTATCCAAATTGGCAGACAACAACTGTGGCTCTTTGCAATTCTTTACCAGAAACTTGGAAAAATACTTGTATAAATAATCAGCAACCTATAAGCCCAATGTAATGAAAGATAATTTACAAAAAAATTGGCCAATAGCTTTAGCACTAATTGTTTTGCTCCTCGCAGTTATAAAATTTGCCAATGATCGAGGATATTTTCAGCATGTAAAAACTGGCGCTCAAACCGAAACTGCACAGACGATTGAAGATTACTGCAACAATCCCACAAATGCTGCGAAAGATTTGGGCAAAGAAAGCTGTTTTTCCAAACAATTTAGGCAACTAGCCAAAGACCAAGGCCCAAAAAATGCTTTTTCAGTTTTACACGAACTTCAGTCGATTGATCCTAGTACTCGCGGCTGCCATTTGATCGCTCATGGCATTGGCTGGGGCACTTTTGAGCACGATCCGAAGGCTTGGCAGAATGATATCCAGACTATTGAGCCGTCTTGTAATTATGGCGCTCCCCACGGCATCATTGAAGCATACTTGGAGACGCAGCCAGATCACACTTTAACGAAAACTGTAATTCCGACTTTGTGCGGGCCCACTCCCAGAGCGGATTGCAATCATATTATTGGTCATCTAATCTTGGTTGAAACTCGGGCCGACGTGCCGAAGGCATTGGACCTATGTGATGTGTTTGACCAAAATCCCACGCAGCTTGATCACTGCTACACTGGAGTTTTTATGGAATATCAGACTGCGCTCAACTTGATTGAACACGGATTTGCTCCGCAAAGCTGGCTAAACTGGCCTGCGAGAGTGCCGGAACTTGAAAAAATGTGTCGCAGCTACACTGATCGCAAGGCTAAAGATTGCTGGAAAGAAATTGTCCACGCAGCTTTGGTTAAATTTAACAATGACCCGAAAACGATTTTTGATTTTTGTTCGACAGCGCAGGTTTCGGATGGAGCGAAAGAATGCCGTCGACACGCCATCGGCATCATGGCAGCAGGAAAACAGTTTGATTTACCGAATCTTAAATCTATGTGCGATTTGGCACAGCCAGATGATTCTGGATTTAAATCGGATTGTTACGTACAGCTAGCCGCCAGCACGCTTTCCACTGTCCCTGATGAGCAAGACCGGGTGAAGCAGTTTTGTGAAAGTTTGGATAGCTCGTATCAGTCTATTTGCTTATCTCAGATAACAAGTTATAATAACTATTCTAGGAGCAGCGGCAATGACTAATCTCATCAATCAACTTAAGAAAAATTACCAGATCGTGGTTATCACGGTGGCTTTGATCTTCGCGGCAGTACTTGTTTTTTACTCTAAGCCTCATCAGTCGAAGCAGAGCACAAATTCTGAACCTGCTCAAGAAATTACGCAGATAAAAAATACATCCAACCTTTTAGATCAAGTTAAACTTTACAAACAATTGATTGATCGTGTGGGAGCAGCACAAGCTCAAGAAGATTTGCTACGTTCCGGATTGCCATTTACAGGACAGACTCATTTACTCAATCACACAGTAGGCGAATATTTGTATAAAACTAAAGGGGTGTCGGGTTTGTCAGAATGCAAAGAATATTTTTTGGCTTCCTGCTATCACGGATTTATTTTGGACGCCATCGCTGATGGTGGAATTCCGCAGGTCGTGAAAGTCATGCAAGCGTGTAAGCCGCAGGGAGCGGCAGTTTATCCGCAGTGCGCGCATGCAGTGGGCCATGGATTTTTAACCTACATTGATTATAAAAATATCCCGCAGGCGCTCGGCATGTGTGAGCAGATGCAGCAGCAAATTTCAGATTTTCCTCTGTTTAACTGTGAGGACGGGGTGTTTATGGAAAACATCTGGGGAGTGCATGATGGCGAGCCTTCGCCAAACCGCTGGGTAAAGGATTCCGATCATTTTTATCCTTGTGATGACAAGCGAATTGAATCCAAATATTTACTGGCCTGCTGGTCCAACCAGCCGTCACTCGCTTATCAGCAATTTCATGGGGATATAGCTGCGGTCGGAAAACTTTGCGCTACAGTCACCCCAGCAAATTTAGAAGAAATGTGCTTTAATGGTTTGTCGCGACAAATTCATCCGATTGCCGCAGGAGATATCGACAAAACTTTTGAACTTTGTGGTCTTCTCGATGGCAAATGGAAAAATTATTGCATTGTGATTAATGATCAGGCATCGTTTGCCGTGGGGGATCGATCATTGCCGTTTGCGATTTGTAGTCGGATCGATGCGTCTGATAAAGACCGATGCTTCCAAGGCTTAATCGGAATGATTAGTGTCTATGCTAAAAGCTCAGATGACCGTACTCAGCTGTGTGCTCAGATTGCAGATGAGACTTGGCGCCAAAGATGTTTAGGCCGATAAACTAAAAACCCAAGGATTATTCCTTGGGTTTTTCTATAACCTCAAACCTATCTCGTTCCCTGCTTTTCTAAGAGGATGATTGACCAGACTTTGTTTATGCCATCGCCTTTCATATCACCAACTTTGGTATCTTCTTTATAGTGATAAAGCGGAGTCGTACCATAGGAATACTGATAAGTTCCATCTTTTCTCTTAATCACGTTTAATCGTTTATACAGATCTCCGGTTAAAGTCTTCAAATCTTTATTGTCATACATAAATGGTGGCCAGTTTTGAGCGCAAGCGTCATAGCAGCTCGATTGGCCGTTTTTGTCATTGGCTGTAACGTATAGCGTCATACACTTGGAGTCAGTGAGGTAATTTCCAAGCTTCGAAGAAGCTGTCATGATAACTTCTTTAGTCGCCGAATTTGCACATGGGCTCGCTGTTTGATTATTATTTGTTACTTGAGGGGCAGAACTAGGATGACTGTTTAAAACTAGTATCACTGCGATTACTACAGCTATCACCACGATTCCAATAGTGAGATTTTTATTCATTTTAGTGTTCGTTTCATTTTAAGTTAATTTCCTTTTTTAGATTATACTACATGCTTCAACTATTGACAAATTGGCTTAAAAGGAGTACAATTATACGCTACAGTAAAGGCAAGTACCGGGCAATCACGCCCAAAAAAATCGATGGAGGACACGCAGATGCGCACGCATGAAATCGTGGCTAGTTTCGCATGCGTTGTCCTCTCGGGCAGCGCTTGCGGCGGCTCGTCCACACCGACCCCGCCGACGCAGCAGCCCACTCTGAGTATTCGTTCCTCAAACCAGCTGTACTTCGCTGGCGAGAGCTATCGGCTGAACGCGATGTTCCAGCAACCTGGACAAACTGCCCAGGACGTCACCGTCCAAGCGACGTGGTCATCATCAGACCCGTCGGTGGCCACAGTCAACGCTGGCATAGTGAATGTCCTGGTGGACGGCAAGACCGCGGACATCACTGTCAAGTACCAAGACGTCACGTCGAAGGTGACTGTCTCGACCGGCTGGTTTCTGATCAAGGCCGACCCAGGAGTGTCTGCTACTGATCAAGACATCGTCCGTGATGGGGCAAACGTGGCGATTGACTACTACGCCTCAAAGTTGGGCTGGGTTCCTGAAAAGCAGATTACGATCACGCTGACGACAGCAAGTGGTAGTACTACGGCCACTTCTGCTCCTTCAGCGCTGACCGTCTTCGTTACTGGTTCGGAGTGGCTGGTAACTGCAGCTGAGCTCAAGCGGAAGATCATAGGACATGAGCTCTTTCACGTGTTGCAGTACACCATCGCCTGGCTTGGCAATCACACGATACTTGACGACTGGCTCGTGGAGGGCAGCGCTGAGTACATGGGCTACCGAGCTGAAGTGATTGATCGCGGGATACAGGGAGCAGATCAGACCCGCGGTTGCCATCAGTTCTCGGTGGACAATTCGTCGACCCTGGTCACGCTGCCGTTGTCGAAGCTGGAAAACCAAGGCGACTTCCAGGCTGCTGCACACGCGAGCCCAGCCTATAGCCTGGCGTACCTCGCGGCTGAGCGAGCAGCCCAAGACAGAGGTCTTGGCTCGTTTATCGACTACGGTCGGTCGGCTGCCACGGCATCGCTCGCTGTCTCGTTTCAGAATGGGTTCGGCAAGCCGCTGAGCCAGTTCTACGACGAGTTCGAGACTTACCGGCGAACATGGGTTCATTCGCCGAACTATACCTGCCTGCACTGAGAGGTAGGGTCTGCACGTTTCTCTGGGCGCGATGACTGGGATTCCCGTCGTCGCGCTCTTTGTTTTTATCAGAAAAAATGTTATAATAATGCTATAAATTGCTCGAATGCGAAACGAAAATCAAAAGTTTATCATCATAATTATCGTAAGTTTATTTTTAGTTATAGGAGTTGTAGCTTCGGTTTACTATTTCTCAGATAAAAATATTCCCCAACCAGAGCAGGAAAACGCTAAGCTAGTTTCTAAAGCTCCCACTGCCAATCCTAAACCTGATAATTTATCTGAGACTACAGCCAAGCTTTATGTTGCTAATAGCATTACGGTTCCTCCAAAAATAGTTGATGCGAAAACAATTGAGAAATCAGTTCTACCGATTGATCTCATAAATCTTATTCCTGCGGATGCTTATTATACGAAGGTAGAAAGTATAAAATTTGCAGATAATAAACTAGGATTTAAAATCCTATACCAAATGCCTAGTCTGATTTATCTCAATCAAACTTTTTATGCAGCATTTAGTACGAAAGGTTGGAAAATAGTCAAAGCCGCTCATACTAGTATAGTCGGTTTGATGTTTATGCAAAAAGATAAATTCGATACTTGGGTCGAAGAATCAGTGGTCGACGAAAAAAATATCAATGTCATTCTTACGATTGTTTCGAAATAATTTAAATATTATCAGTTTAGTTATCAGCGTCATAGCTTTGGGTTTAGTTTTGTATCAGTATCAATCAATTCAGCACAGCAAACCGGTTGTGGCAAAATCAGAAGCTTTTGACGCAGAAGGAATCGTACAAAAAATAAATCCGCAGGCTCCGATCATGGGGGACGAAACAGCACCAGTGACTGTGGTCGAGCTAGGGGATTTTCAGTGCCAATTTTGTAAAATGTTTTATGATCGATCTTTTAAAAATTTAATTGAAAAATATTCAGCAGAAGGAAAAATTAAGTTTGTGTTTGTGGATTATCCGTTTTTAGGCGAAGAATCGAAGCTTGCTGCTGAAGGGGGGATGTGCGCACAAGACCAAAATCAATTTTGGTCATACTATAAATATTTATACGAGCATCAAGGACTGAAAAATCAGGGTAATTTTCGAACCAGTCAATTGATGAAATTTGGTTCTAAACTCCCTCTTAACCAAGATAAATTTTCTGATTGCTTAAAAAAACATATTCACGCGCAAGATGTCGGAAAGATTGTCAATGTAGAAACTAGCTTGGCGATTGGCGGTACTCCCACTTTTTATATCAATAAAGATAAGTACCGAGGAGCAAAAAGTTTGGCTTACTATAAAGATATCATTGATAAGCTACTGACTTTACATAAATGAAGATTCAGAATAAAATAACTCTAACAATACTTTTCATTGCAGTTATTTTTTTAGTGTTTTCTTTTGACCAAAAATCTCAAAATTCTAGAAATCAGCAAGTTAAAGGATCGCAGTATTCCATCCTCCAGTCAGAAAAAATAAAAATTCCGGAAGCCGAAACAACTACCAAAAGTGCTCTTCCCAAAGACCTTGAGTCGCTAATATTTTCAAACCCTCAGAATCTCTCAATAAACCATATCAACTATCAAAATGGATTGACTGGATATCGGGTAAGTATGAATTTAGATTTTCCATTATACTCAGCTTTTAATGCTTACTCGAAAATGTATTTTGATGAAAGACATTGGAAAAAAATTAATGCTTTGTTTTCCCCGGATACTGAAAAAATGGGATTCATAGAAATGGAAAATAAAAATTATCAAGTACAGGTCGAATTGCACCGACTCGACACAGACAATACTGGAATTTTAATTAAGATTATACAGCCACAGTTATGAAAAGCCTTCTTTTGATCTTACTAGTGATAACCTTCTGTATATTTTTGCCAGGTATAAACAAGCTCCATGCTGATTACTGTGGTGAACACTTGACTTGTGGGCACAACCTTGATATTGATTATTGTGTTGATAATGGACCAACCTGGTGTCCTGGCGGTTGCGTGCCTGCCGGCTCAGTGAGCTGTGATGCCTATGGCCAGTCAGAATTTTGTGGAGATATTTTTAACTGCAGCAATTATAATATTGAATACTTTTATGAATATGAATACCAATATCCCTATCAATACGAGTATCAGTATGAATACCAGTACCAGTATCAATACCCTTACCAATATCAGTACCAGTACCCGTATCAATATGAATACCAATACCCAACCCCATATTCTTATCAGTACCAGTATGAATACCAGTATCAGTACCAATATCAGTATCAGTACCAGACCCCGTATTCTTACCAGTATCAATACCAATACCAATACCAGTATCAGTATCAGTACCAGACCCCAATTATTCCACCAACTGCTCCTACACTTAATGCAGTAGACAACACCACTTGCGCTCAGCTTCACCTGACGTGGGTAGATAATTCTTCAAATGAAGACGGCTTTACAGTTTGGCGCTCCACGACTTCTGGTTCAGGTTTCAGCAATATTTCTGGTAATCTTCCGGCCAATACTACGACTTATACAGACACACCCCCTTCCACTGGTGTTACGTATTTTTATATCGTTAAAGCGTTTATAAATTATCCTCCGTTGTCAGAGTCTTCTTCCAACGAGCAGAGTGCCATGAACCTAGCTTGTAGCGCTTCTATGGCAAATACCAATATCGTCGCGCTGAAAGTTAACGGTGTTAATTTTACAACCACCACCACTGTGAAGAATGGTGACACCGTCACCTACCAAATCACCCTAGTCAACTCAGGTCCTTCCAATGCTACCATCAACTACATCTGTGACTTCCCATCATCAAACCTGACAAACTTAAGAAACCTCACTGTCTCAGGCCCTGGTTCTAGCAATGGGGGAATCACAGCTAACTCACCAACCTGTAACAATTCCTACAAATTCAATGTCTCCGGCAACAAGAATCTAGCCAACAACTGGGTTATTACCTTTGATGGTACTGTCTCAACTGCTATCACAGACATCCAGGAAGTCATGAAAGACAGCATCAGAATCAACTTCTCTGATCCTACCAACAAAGACTGGTCTGGCTCTGCCCCGAACATCCTTATTAACTCTACCAAAGGCAAGACCCCCAACTTCAGAGAGGTCAGTCCATGAAGTAACTATTGACAAAAATTCTTTTTTGAAGTAAAATTCCTAGTTACAATGTAGTTAGGAATTTTGGCTTTTCAAGGAGGAATGCCATGAAGTACATCGCGACGATCGCAGTTGCGTTGTTTCTGGCTACCTCCGCGGTGGCCAAAGACAAAGCGCCGACGTATAGTGAAGACGAAATCGCCAAGTACGAAGCAGCGGTTGATGTTGCGGCGATTCGGATTTCACAGGGAACGGATACTCTGGCAGCGGCGAAGCGAGCCGACGTAGAGGCTGTTGCCGAGAAGTATCGACGCGGTTTCCACCTCGTCGAAGAGACCAACCCGCTTTACCGACTGGTCTCAGAGCAGTATGGAAAGCTCGCCGGTTCTCGTCGAGTGCGACTGCATTTGTTTCGCGGTCCGAGCTTGCCTGGAGTCGCGATCGGGGATGACGTCTATCTCCACTACGACTCCATACACAAGCTGGCGACCTTCGCTGGCGGTCCGAACCTGATTTTGGCAACTCTGGCTCATGAACTGGGCCATGGGTCTGCTGACTTTACGCGACTGCTCGTCATTGACGGGCTTGCTCTACCAGCGGACCTGAAAGAAAGTCTGCGGCTGCGACTCGAGATGCGAGCTGACGAGGAAGCAGCGCGGCTGATGCAGGTATCGAACTTGTCGACTGACGGACTGACACAGAACCTTCGGGCTCTGGACTCAGGCACTGACAACGACGAGGACGGCCGGCTCAAGCAGCGCATTGCAAACCTCGAGATGTTTGCCAAGATGCCGCGCGTCGCTTCTGGCACACAATACCAACGCTAGCGCACTGGCGTTGGTTCCGAGACCCGAGAGACTGACAGCTCATTACTGTCTTCACTCGGGTCTTCGCTTTGTCTTTTTTATAAAATATGGCATAATACAGATAGAATCTTACTTATTTTTCATGGGAAATCAAAACAAATTTTACTATTTAACTGTGAGTTTAGTAGCTTTGGTTACTTTGCTGGTCATAGGCTTAGTGAGCTACTTTATGGTTTTTAGGACTGACTCAAATTCA
Source organism: uncultured Candidatus Saccharibacteria bacterium (assembly GCA_964405805.1). Classification (GTDB taxonomy): domain Bacteria; phylum Patescibacteriota; class Doudnabacteria; order UBA920; family O2-02-FULL-48-8; genus CAYOPE01. The sequence continues at coordinate 31,714 of CAYOPE010000004.1, forward strand.
AAGATTCAGACAAAGCCTAGTGAAAAAACCAACCAAGCTTCAGTGCCTGCTGATTTCGAGAATTTGCTAAATAATTCTAAAATTTATGTGCCAGAAGTTAAGCAGAGTCAGGACATAAAAATTTCAGACCTGCCTACTAATTTATCAACCTTGCTTTTAAAGGACGCTCAAACAAGTGTCATAAAAAAAGTGACATATAATGATTTGAGTCAAGGTTTTCTTATCATTTACACAGTTGGATCTACTGTTGCAAATAGTTTTCAAAGCTTATCTTATCTCGTAGAAAAATTACCGTTTAATCCTTATAACGGAGCGGGCACCACGGACAAAGGTATTATCGAAGCCGGAGACAATGCGTATCATTATCAAATTTTACTAAAAGCCATGGCTGATAAGAGCGAAATTAAGATAACAGCCATCAAATACTTAAGTGACTAGACAAAAGATAAAAATAATTATATTTTTTCTGCTTACCTTAAGCCTCGGTTTGATTTTAGGTTTAGCCCAAAATAGCAATGCCCAGAGTTGTGCCGGCGGCACTGGTGGTGGCTGTGGTGGCTCTGATGCAGGCTCTTGTATCGGTTCACCGCTGTCATGCATTGGCGCTGCTTGCCATGTGGAGTCCCAGCCTGTTAGTTGTTCTGGTAATGGTGATACTTGGCAGTGCCCAAACGATGTCTGCGTGTTTGATTATGAATATCCTTACCCATACCAGTATCCGTATCCTTATCAGTACGAGTATGAGTATCAATATCCTTATCCCTATCAATACGAGTACCAATACCAATACCAGTATCAGTACCAATATCCGTACCAATACGAATACCAATATCAAACCCCGTACTCTTATCAGTATCAGTACCAATACCAATACCAGTATCAGTACGAGTATGAAACGCCACCTCCACCGCCGCCAAATGCTCCAACGCTGAATAGTGTCGGAAACGCTACTTGTGCCCAGCTGAACCTGAGTTGGACTGACAATTCGTCAGATGAAAAAGGTTTTACTGTTTGGCGCTCCACTACTTCTGGTTCTGGTTTTAGCCAGATTAATTCAGTCGGTCCAAACATCACAACTTTCGTGGACACGCCTCCGAGTGTGGACACGTCGTATTTCTATGTGGTCAAAGCGTTTAATGATTTTGGTGAAAGCGCTTCAAACGAACAAAGTGCACTTAATCGGAAGTGTGAAGCCTCCATGGCCAACACCAGAGTTAGATTGATTAAAGTTAATGGTGTGAATTTCTCATCAGTGGATACTATTAAAAATTCCGACACCGTCACCTACCAAATCACCCTAGTCAACTCAGGTCCTTCCAATGCTACCATCAACTACATCTGTGACTTCCCATCATCAAACCTGACAAACTTAAGAAACCTCACTGTCTCAGGCCCTGGTTCTAGCAATGGGGGAATCACAGCTAACTCACCAACCTGTAACAATTCCTACAAATTCAATGTCTCCGGCAACAAGAATCTAGCCAACAACTGGGTTATTACCTTTGATGGTACTGTCTCAACTGCTATCACAGACATCCAGGAAGTCATGAAAGACAGCATCAGAATCAACTTCTCTGATCCTACCAACAAAGACTGGTCTGGCTCTGCCCCGAACATCCTTATTAACTCTACCAAAGGCAAGACCCCCAACTTCAGAGAGGTCAGTCCATGAAACAGCAGAGAGGACAAAGCTTAATCGAGACCATTGTCGCAATCTTTATCCTAACCTCATCTTTAATCGGAGGTTTGGGTTTAACTATCTACGCTTTTTCTGGTTCGACCAATTCACAAAACGAGTTCCTAGCATCTAACCTGGCTCGCGAAGGGGTAGAAGTCATCCGGACGATCCGCGATTCGAGCTGGCTTTCAGGTGATAAGCAGGGAGGCGCTGCTGATTTACAAACTTGTGCTGATATTGGTAGTAAGCTCTGTTATCCACAAGCCTACAGTGGCATTAATGCTGGAAATCAGAGAATCGTGTTTGATACACTGACCAGTTCTTGGGCGTTAGTCAGTAATCCAGTAAATTATAATTTGTATTTGCAAGCAGATGGTACGTATTCTAGTGTCACGAATGGTGCTTCTGTCTTTGGGCGCATGATTAACATCAGTTTTAACTCCAACGCTCCGTATACGAATCAAAACTCTAATCAAGAAATGATTGTTAAGTCAGTAGTTGCTTGGCGAGGGAAAGGATGTACTAGTTTTACTTCTACAGACAATCTGTTAACTCTTTCCACGCCCTGCAAGACAGTGGTCGAAGAGCACATGACTAACTGGAAGGATTATAAATGACACGTATCACGTATCGCGGGTCACGTCTCAAGGGGTTTACCCTGATTGAAGCAGTGGTGGCTACTGCAGTATTTGCTTTTACTATTGTTTCGATTTTAGGAGTTTACGTAGCTACTACCAAACTTGATCGGAAAAGCAGAGCGGAAAGAGCAGTTTCCCAAAACGGCCGTTTCATCATGGAGTTTCTAGCCAAAGAAATCCGCAATGGGACGATAGATTACTCTAGCTACCCGGGCGGTACGGTTTCCACCACTACAGATTTGTTTTTAGAAAATCAAGCCAATGAACTTGAGCATCTTTTTAAAAGTGGCAATGATATGATTTTAAACAAAGGTTCAAATGTCAACATGAATTCGGCTTCTGTAAAAGTGACGAAGTTGGATTTTTATATCAAACCAGTGGGAAATCCTTTCACTGTCGCGAAAACTTTTAACGAACAGCCGCACGTCACTGTGATTTTACAGCTGCAATCAAACTATGGAACTCGGACGAATGATATAGCTACTCTTAATTTAGAAGATACTTTTGCCGTTCGAATTTATCCAAGTCGAGAATAACATGAAAAAACAAGCAGGTGTTACGTTGATAATATCAATTCTAATAATGTCAGCTGTGGCTCTGGCTAGTGTCGCTGTGGCCGCGTTTGCTCTTTCAGAAATTCGTTCATCCAGAGCAGTCGCGTTAACTGAACCTGCGATTTCTGCTTCAGAAACAGCCGGGGAGCAAGGATTGTGGGCGATTAAACGCGACGTCTCGCTTACCAATTGTAATTCTGGTCAGACCACAGTTAGCTTAAGCAATGGGGCAATAGTTAATTCCTGTAAAACTTATTCTAAAGCCACGATTAACCTTAAAGGTGGCGTGCCTTTTGTCTTTTTCTTATACGACCCAAATGACCCCAATGGCAATCTCTGCATGAATCAGACTTATGATTCAGGACAGCATAGCGGGTGTGCAGGAGCAGCTATCTATACCAGCATTACGATTGTCCACAAGGCTGGAACTTCTGATGTTTCTGTAACCACTCGTGATTTAAATGGTAATGCCTTTGCAGGCTCTGATATTACTGTAACTAGAAATTCTACAGGGACTGTAACGATTCCAGATCCGATACCGGCCACTCCGCCGACTAATGACGAACGATTAAAAGTAACTCTGTCTTCAAATACTGATACAACTATAGAGTTAAATGCTTTGCCTTTGGGACTACCAAACTATCCGACTGTGAGCGCAGGTGGCTGTGCAGCAAAAACCGCTCTTTCAGATTGTACTTCAGGAGCGGAGATATTCAACCGTAGATTAAATATTACAGTGCCTCAGTAGACCTAAGGCAATTTAATGACTTGACCCGGTGTGATCAAATCAGATTTTTGAAGATTGGGATTAACCGCAATTATATCAGCAACCGTGATATTAAATTGCTTGGCGATACTTGAAAGAGTATCGTTTGATTTGATGGTATAAATTTTTCCATCGACTTTACTAGTAGTAGCTTGAGGAATTTTTAGGATTTGACCAGCATGCACGACAAAAGGTTCTGAAAGATCATTAATCTGCGCAATCGAATCCCACCGGACATTGTATTGTTGGCTGATATTAAAGAGAGTGTCACCATTCTTAACAGTATACTGGGTAAATTGAGAGTCAGGAGCAGGAGTGGTCTCGGTTGTGGACTCGCCGAGGACTTGTTGTGTTACGGCTTCAGTTGTTTTATTATTATTTGAGGAAGAGGATGAGTGTGAGGGCCATAAATTGATAGTCAGAAGCACACTTCCAATCAAAAAAAGTACCCCAGCAGTAGTCAACTTCACGTCCCGTCTAGAAGAGGGAGTGATTTGAGCACGTAACTCGGGTGATAAGTGGGGTTTGATATATTTCATCTCTCGATTTTGGTTTTTCCGCCAGAGGCGGATCCGCCTCTGGCGGACTTACTCTCTTATTTGCTTTGATTTTACGATATTAAAAACTCTATGTCAAAGATAAGTGAAAAAGACGTTAGGCAACGAATGGAAAAGTTGTCTAAACAGATAAATACGCTTCGATTTCGCTATCATGTACAGGATGATCCTACTGTAACTGATGAAGTTTATGATTCTCTGACGCAGGAATTGCTTGAACTTGAAGTGAAATATCCACAGTATAAATCCAAGAATTCACCAACGCAGCGCGTGGGTGGTGTGGCGCTGGATAAATTTGAAAAAGTCAGTCACAAGCTTCGGATGCTGTCGCTTTCCGATGCATTTTCTGAGGAAGAAATGAAAGACTGGCAGCAGCGCATCCAGAAAATTTTACCAGATGAGAAATTCGACTACTTTTGTGAGCTAAAGTTTGATGGACTCGCCATCAGTTTGCGCTATGAGAAGGGCGAGCTAGCCATTGCTGCGACTAGAGGCGACGGGTTTATCGGTGAGAATGTCACAGAGAACATCAGAACTATTCAATCAGTGCCTTTGGAAGTCGATAGTCGAAAAGATTTGGAGATCAGAGGCGAAGCAGTCATGCCAAAGGAAGCTTGGAAAGCTCTAAACAAACAGCAAGAAAAAGAAGGTAAACAGCTCTATGCCAATACTAGAAACGCAGCCGCAGGCTCTATCAGACAGTTAGATCCGAAAATTACGGCCTCAAGAAAGCTGCAATACTATGCTTATGACATAGTTACTGATTTGGATCAGAAGACTCATGCTGAAGTTCACAAAAAGATTAGAGATTTCGGATTCAGGATTACAGAACACCAAAAGCACTGCAAAAATTTAGCCGAAGTTTTTGAATTTTATAGGAACATTGAGAAAATCCGCGAGAAGTTGCCATTTGGAATTGACGGCATCGTGGTGTCTGTAAATGACATTAGAATTTTTCAAAGGCTCGGAGTAGTAGGCAAGGCCCCTCGTGGCATGATTGCTTTCAAGTTTGCGCCAGAGCAAGTGACGACAGTGGTTGAGAATATTTCAGTAAATGTTGGCAGAACGGGAAAACTGACACCAGTGGCTCATTTGCGACCTGTTTTCGTCGGTGGGACCACAGTTTCCCGGGCTACTTTACATAATGAAGATGAGATTAAGCGTTTGGATGTGCGGATCGGTGATACAGTGGTAATTCAGCGAGCGGGAGACGTGATTCCAGATGTAGTGGAAGTGTTACCCAAGATGCGCATAGGTAAAGAGAAGAAATTCAGCATGCCTAAGCACTGTCCGGTTTGTAAAGAAACTGTTGAACGTCGTGGTGTAGATTGGTTCTGTACCAATGATGACTGCCCCACGAAAAATATCCGCGCCATGGAGCACTTTGTCTCCGCATTTAACATTTATACTATTGGCCCGAAAATTTTGCGCAGGTTTAAAGAAGAAGGATTGATCTCGGATGTCGTGGATTTGTTTCATCTAAAAAAGGAAGATATCCAGTCCTTGGAACGGTTCGGCGAAAAATCTGCCCAAAATATTATCACTTCCATACAGGCCTGTAAGCAAGTAAGTCTCCCAAACTTTATTTTCGCTCTCGGTATTCCGCACGTGGGAGAAGAAACTGCTTTTGATCTTTCTCAGCGCTTCGGATCGATCGAGAAAATCATAGGAGCCTCGAAAGAAGAGATCAATGCCATCCCCAACATTGGCGAAATAGTAGCAGAGTCAGTGCATCAGTGGTTTTCGAAAAAACACAATCAAGACCTGGTACACAATTTAGTCAAAGCAGGTGTCAGCATTGAGAACATGAAAGTCCATAAAACAGCTTTGACAGGAAAAAGCATTGTGGTCACAGGATCACTTGATTCCATGTCTCGTGAAGAAGCGAAAGAAGCAGTGCGCAAAGCTGGCGGCGACTGGGTTTCTTCAGTTTCGAAAAAAACTGATTATGTCGTAGTGGGAGAGAGTCCGGGATCCAAAGCTGATAAGGCCGCGAAGTTAGGAGTGAAAACTCTCGGCGAAAAAGAATTTTTGAAATTACTTGGTAAGTAATGGAATTTTTGCGAATAAAAAATAGAAGAATCGCTTGGGCTTTTTTGATTATCGTAATAGTTTTTATTGTTCTCAGTATTCCTTTTAAGGACGGTCGTTCTACATATGCTTACTGGGAACTGATTCGTGACCTGGGTCAGATTAGACAAATCGATCAAGGGCGACTAGTCGAGCTGGGTCCTATTTCAAGCTTGGGAGATTTTCATTTCGGACCCATTTATTATTATCTGGCTTTTCCTTTCGTAAAGATTTTAGATTTTAAACTTTATTCGCTAGCTTTGACTAGCGCTTTTTTTATGCTGCTGTGTGTGATCGGCAGTTTCGTGCTGATTAAAGACTGGTTTAAAAATGAAATACTAGCGTTCTTAACTTTTGCTAGTATGGCCATCTCCATCATGACTTTTCAGCTGACCAAATACGGTTCTAACCCGAACTTCATCCCGTTTTTTATTGTTTTATTTTTTTATTCGTTGAGGAAACTCATAGACGAACCGAAAAATTTAATGCAAACGATAATTCTTGCTGTTAGTTTTGCTGTCTTAACCCAGCTTCACGCCGTAACCCTTCTTGCTATTCCCATAATTTTAGTTTTGACGTATATTACTACGAATTTGAAAAGAGTACCGATTCGGAGCATCATAGTTTTTCTCTTCGTCAATTTGGTTTTGTATTATCCATACTTGCACTACGAATTCACTCACCACTTTAGTAATACTCAGGCTCTGATGCATTTATCAAATGGAGCCAACGGCTCCTGGGAAATGTACTATTCGCATCTGATTCAATTTGTTTCTTTTTTTATTAACCCGATTTTGTCTACACATAGTTTTTTTGATGCTTTAGATATTGGCGGAACTTGGTTTACTATTTTGGTGGCTGTTGTGTTTGGTCTAGCTCCTATCGTTTGGATTGTAAATAAGCGTCACAGAAAATATTTATTTTCAGAAATTATTCATGCCGATGCTATAACCAAAAAACTTTTGTGGTTTTGGTTTCTGGTGCCTGCCATAATTTTTATTTTACCCCTGGGTCGCACGTCGAATTTTCAGTATTATTATTTTTTTATTCTTTATCCGATAGTTTTTGGACCATTTGCATATGGTCTGATCTGGCTTTTTCGCCAAGGTTTGAACTACACAGTGATTTATTGTATTTTAGCCTTTTTGTTACTGCAAGCTTTACAAATATATTTGTATATAAATTTCGTTAGGGGTTTGGTCTGATTTGTAATTTAGAATCTTTCGTGTTACCATGCCTATAATTTGAGCGAATTAATCGCTCACTTGAGTCTCCGAAGGAGGAACTCATGAAGGTTCAGGCAGTTGGCAGTTTCGCAGATCCAATCGACCTGATTCGATCGCAGGACCAGAAATGGCAGCGTATGCGTGAAGCCATGGATTGGCTAACGAAGAGCCGATCGGTCCTCGAAGGTGGTCACTTCAGGTTTGGCACAGACGAGAAAGAACAACACGGACGTATCTACGTAAACGCCCGTCGGTTGTTCAACATGGCATTCGCGAGCAAGTGGTTGATTACGGCGTTGGCGGATGTCCTACCCACGGAGGTCCGTGAGCAAACGGAGATCGTAGCCGGTCCGACCACATGCGGCATCATCATCGCGCGTGATCTGGCGGATCACCTGTCGTCGAAACTCAAAGAAGGCCAACCGGATGTCGAAGCCATCTTTTTCGGTCGCGATTGGAACGACATCTATACAATTCACGAGTCCGATGCCGACCGATTGCTTGTGTGGGAACCTGTTGATCCAAACAAGCCTGATGGAGAGCAGAAAGTCGTGCGTGGTCGCCGCGTTCTTTTAGTCGATGACGTTCGACACCGTGGGGTGACGTTTGAAGCTTGCTTCCAGCTGATCAAACGGGCTGGAGGCGAAGTCATCGCCACCGCTCAGCTCATCGATCGCGGCATGGCTACACTGCCGATTCCAGTCCCGAACTACTTCGTCGGCCAGGTCGATCGTGATCGGTTGTACAAACCGAAGGACTGCCCGATGTGTCGAGTCGGTGAGCCCATCACGAAGTTCTGAAGGAGGGCGTATGAGTCTGCTGTTGCTTTTCGTCTTCCTCGTGGTGCTTGGCGTGATCTTTGTGTGCAGCGTGTTCTTTCCGATCCGTCTACTGCTTCTGCTATGTGCAATCTGGACGATCGTGCTTCTGATCATGGCCACCACCTTTACCACCGTCATCATCGGAGTCGCGCCTCTGATCGCTGTTCTGGTGGGTCACGCGGTCGGTCAGATCCGGGTTAACACGAGCTTCTGAGGAGAGCGTCATGGACATTAAACTTCATTGGTGCAACTTCGCACTCGCGCTCTGGGCGTGCACGCCGAGAGGTGGCGAGTGGCTCCGGAAAAGATTCGGAACCACGAACGTCACGGTCCACTGCTCGTATGAGCCGATCATGCGAGAGCTGGCTCAGACTGGTCTGGCCATCGGCGGCGACGTCCCTGTGGTGTAGTTCTCAGCCCGCCTGCCTCGAACTTCGCTTTACTGCGGATCGAGGCGGGCGTGTTTTTTTAACCCAAGCTCTTCTTCGGCTTGTATTTGACTTTAAGCGAAACTATTCATTAAACTAATATGTTGGTTCAACCAACAGGAGGATCGAGATGGGCACACACCCCGCTCATTATCTGTTCAGCTTGCTGGCTAAAAGAATGAGACTGAGCTTGGCGCCTTTCTATTTGTGGGAGAAAAAAGGCCTTCTTCCTGTCCACGTCGTGAACGGAGATAAGGTCGTGAAGGCCTCGATTGCGCGGCCGCTTATCCAGGTATGGCGCACGACATGTACTCGAGCAGAGTTTGCGAGACTGACAGGCTGGAACAAAAATTCGATCGGTTATCTCATAAATCGCAGATTGATCCACGCAAGAAAGGTTCACGGTCGTTGGCGTCCTTGTCGCAGCTCTATACCTGTCGCACGCCGCCTGGCTAGTCAGCACATGCGACAAGTCAAACGGATGAGTCAAGGAAACTTCTTCGTTCAGTTGGCGGGTAGACCGCAGGAGCTCCAAGGCCAGACGCAGAATTTGTCAGTGACGGCTCAGTACCTCGGAGTAGGCACTAGCATGGTTCATGTCTGGATTTCTGAAGGAAAGCTTAAAGTGACTTACTACAGAGGGCGTCTCGTGGTGTTTACAAGTTCGATCAAAAGTCTTCGTAAGAGATTTTTGGTTGAATTTAAGAACGACTACTAAGGGGGCGTTGTGGCAAATACCAAGCCGGGCGGCACGCTCGGCAAAATGTCCGCCAAGAAGAGGCGACAGGTTCAGTCCAAAGGTGGGCAGGCGTCGCATGAAAAAGGAGTGGCTCCCGAATTCAGCGCGGGTCGTCAAGGCTCTGGCCGCAAGGCAGCACTCAGGAGCTGGGAGCTGTGCCCGAAGCGTGATCTACCACCACTATCAAGCGACCGGGCGCGCGAGCTTGCTTTCAGTCGCTGGAAGGAAGCGTATCAGCACCTGCTTTTGCCCGTGACGACACCTCAGCTACTCATACCAATCGCCGAGTGCGCGCAGTTGCTGCGGGTGAACAAGATTACTTTCAGGCGATGGCGGAGGCTCGGACTGTTTCGCGGGGAAGTGACCAAGGGGCAAAAGAAATACTTGCCCTACGAACGACTGGAGATGGGGCGAAGAGCCGTGGTCCGTTTTTACAAGATCAAACCGGCTTCGGTCTAGTCGGTCTGCCTCGCCTTGACCTTCGCTATAAAGCGAGTCGAGGCGGGGCGTGATTTTTTCCACAAAATATCCTCATTTAGGGGGTTGACAGGGGAGTATAAAAAAGTTATAATTGATTCAAGATAGTCAAAAACAAAAGCGAATTAACCAAAATAAGGCTTAAACTATGGTTTACACAGGACATTTTGTTTCAACGAAAGGCGGTTCAATGAACTAGCGCGCATTTTTGTGTGCTGGATTCAAAGGCCCGCCGAAAGGCGGTTTTTTAATCGCCCTAATGCTAGTTCTCTAAATGGGCGATTTACTACGAAATACGAATCGGTACGAATATACGAAAAGGACTAACCCAGTTCGTACTTTCGTAAAAATTCGTAAGTTCGTAGAAAGCCGTAATAGATACGGCTCACTACTTCCCCGCGTCGGTTGCTTTAACCAGGGTCTGAAAGTGAGTAGTGAGCTGTGCAAGTTACGGCTAGCACTTTGACAACTAACCGGCATCTTAGAAGAGAAAAACGAAAAGAGAAAAATGCAAAACAATTGTTTTGATCTCTTCTCTTTAATTTTTACTCTTCAAAAAGTCCTCGTGCATGTAACACGGGGCATTCTAGTAATCACTGATTGCTAGTCAAATAAATGAATTAAACAATTAAGGGTGTATGGTGGATGCCTTGGCAGATTAAGCCTAAGAAGGACGTAGCAGCCGACGATAGCTTCGGTGAGGTGGCAAGCAACCTTTGACCCGGAGATTTCCGAATGGGGCAACCTACATGTTTGAAGAACATGTGCACGCTAGCCGTGGTGGCTAGAAGTGCGGGATACCGCGTGAAGTGAAACATCTCAGTAACGCGAGGAAAAGAAACGAAGGGCGATATTTTTTTCGAGCTTTGAATATTCAAGCTTGAAGAAACTATTGTCATATTCCCCTAGTAGTGGCGAGCGAACGGGGAAGAGTCTAAACTAACTTTGTGTTTTCGAGCCGAAGAATAATCGCAAGATTGTTCCAAGCTTGATTTAAAGCTTACAGGCGTTGCAAAGCTTGGGGTTACAACAATCATTCATTCAAACTCTGTAAAGTTTGAGAAGATCCAAATTTGAGCTGTTTAGCCGAATGGCCTGGAAAGGCCAGCCAAAGAGCGTGATAGCCGCGTAGCGCGAAAAACCTCTTATATCTTCCGAATGGTTTGTTAAGTACAACTAGACACGTGAAATCTAGTTGGAATTTGTGTCGACTACGACATAAGACTAAATACTTAATCTGACCGATAGTGAACAAGTACCGTGAGGGAAAGGTGAAAAGCAGCCCGGTGAGGGCGATGAAATAGTACCTGAAACCATACACTTACAATCGAGTAGGAGCCCCGATCCGCAAGGATCGTGGGTGACTGCGTGCCTATTGAAGAATGATCCAACGAGTTAGTGGTACGTTGCTTACTTAAGCCAGACAACTGGCGAAGGTATAGTGAAAGCAAGCGTTAATAGCGCGTATTAGGATAAGTAGTAAGTAGAAAGTAGTAAGGTGTAAGGGGTTTTGCCCTTTATACTTTCTACTTGTCCCTTACTACTATTCCTAAAGGTAGCGTACTCTACACCCGAAACCCGGTGAGCTACTCATGGTCAGGATGAACCTTGTGTAAAAACAAGGGGAGGTCCGAACGCTAGTATGTTGCAAAATACCGCGATGAACTGTGAGTAGAGGAGAAATTCCAATCGAACTGGGTGATAGCTGGTTCTCCCTGAAATAGCTTTAGGGCTAGCCTGTGCTGCACGTGTTTGAGGTAGAGCACTGAAACGGCTTCATGGTAGCAATATCATGAACCGTACCAAACTCCGAATTCAAACACTTAAGAGCATGGAGTCAGACAATGAGGTCTAAGCTTCGTTTGTCTAATGGAGAAGAATCCGAATCGCCGCTTAAGGTCCCCAAATC
>CAYOPE010000005.1:0-38183 GCA_964405805.1 uncultured Candidatus Saccharibacteria bacterium
CTCAGAATGACATACTTGATCCGGGATCCAGTTTCTGCTATCATTCCCAAGCTAATCAGTGTCGCTGATTCGCACTATCACCTATAACCTATCAACTATTACCTACTATGCCCAATACTAAATCAGCCATGAAAGCCATGCGGCAGTCTATCCGCAGACGAGCTGTGAACCTCAAGGCTCTCGATGCTATCCGAAAAACCAGCAAGCAGTTTAAAAAGCTAGCTACAGCAAAGTCTTCAGATGCCCAGAAAGCTCTCTCAGCAGCCTTCGCAGCACTCGATAAAGCAGCGAAAAAGCACATCATCCATAAAAACACTGCTAACCGTAAGAAGTCCCGTTTAGCAGCAATGCTGGCAAAAAACAAGTAGGAAAGCAATCCTGACGAAAGTCAGGATCTTTTTTAGACCCTGAAACAAGTTCAGGGTTGCATGCTTCCGCTTTTACAAAATTTCTTTTATCTCTGAAAGGTTTCGGACCACTTTCCGAGCCAAGTTCTCCAGCTCTTTGTCTTCGAATTCAGTGTTAATGGCTATGCCATTTTTCGTCAGCGCATTCATCTCATACTCTTTGGAAAAAATAAATCACAAAAACTCCGGAGACGATGAGTGCTCCTCCGAGTAATACCGACCAACTCAGATGGGAAGTCCTGAAGAATATCCAAGAAAACAAAATTACAAAAAGTGGATATGAAATTTCGACCAGGCTACCAAGAGTAGCATCTTGGTGCTGAATCACGAGACAAATCAGAACATTGCCAATCACGAAAGCGGAAATTCCAATTAAAAACCAGACCATCAGACTCTTATGAGCAAGAATTGTCACATAATCCCGATATACTCTACCAGACCAAAGAGCATAAAGGCCCACGGCCACAAAGCCGAACAGCAGATGCGTGCCGATAAAAGTAGGTACTGACATTTTCTGTAAAACTTTTTCAGCGATGGCATAATCAATCCCCCACAAAACAGCACCCGCTAATGCCACTATTACCCAGGTATTCATAAATTTATAAACTAATCATAAAGATGCTTGACAGCTGCTCTAGCTGCCTGAATTTTTTTGCTACTAGCACCGGGACCGGATATTGCTTTTAGTAAATTATAAAATTTCTTATCATGGGATTTGAAAAATTCAAACGCGTGTAACGGATCTTGCGACCATCTGCCTTTTAATTCAAACCAGTGCGTGCTTATTTCCTGAAAAAGCAAGCCGAGATGGTGGAAAAAGAGCATCGGGTCTAATTGGTATCTAATTACTTTAGCTAATTTTCTCTTATCCCATCTTTCGCGAGCTTGATATTCAGACGGAGAAAGTTTTTTAGGACCACGAGCGTAAACTTTGGCCGTCGTATCTAATATCTTCCGAGCTTTACCATGCGAGTGATCATAAGTAAGCCTGACTTTTTCATAAGGATTCCAGTGGTTCCTCAAAACATCATTTTTTATATCCGATATTTTCTTCAAGTGGATATCTAGTTCTTGCTCCATAAACAACTCCCCTAAGTATTCATTTCTATTTTTCGTCAGAATAATGATATCCCAGTCACTATCTCCTCGTGCGTAATCTCTAGCACGAGATCCAATAAGAAAAATAGCCAATGGCTTGTATTTTTTGACTAAATGTTTAACAATTTGTGCTTCCAAATTCATACTTTCACTTTCTCCATCTCTGACCAGTTGTCGCCGACTTTGGCGTCCACGAGAAGCGGAACATTTAATTTGTAAGATGACTCCATGATAGGTTTAATTTTGCCAGCCCACTCTTCGGCTTTATCAGTTTCAACTTCAAACACTAATTCATCATGCACGGATAGCAGCATGCTCAATTTCGGAAATTGGCGATCAATCTCGATCATGGCCATCTTGATAATGTCTGCAGCTAGTGACTGAATCGGCATATTTACAGCTTGCCGCTCAGCGCCAGACCTGATGGCAAAGTTGGAAGCATGAATATCTGGGAAATAGCGGATGCGGCCCAGAGGATTGGTCATAAATCCATCTTGATGAGCGAGTTGGATCAGGCCATTGATGTAAGCGCGCAGCTGCGGGAAAGCTTCGTAATATTTTTTGATGTACTCCGCAGCTTCAGCGCGCTGCATATCAGATCGTTCTGATAATCCAAACGCAGACACGCCATACAGAATGCTGAAGTTAATGGTTTTCGCGTCACGGCGCTGACTCGGTGTCACTTCTGACTCCTTCACGCCGAAGATTCTGGCTGCTGTGGCGGTGTGAAAATCAATTCCTTTCGAAAAAATCTTAATCATCTCTTCATCGCCAGAGAGTGAGGCGGCAATCCGCAACTCGATCTGAGAATAATCAAGCGACAATAAAACTTTTCCTTTTTCTCCGACAAAAGCTTTGCGGACTTCATTGCCCAGTTCAGTCTTGATCGGAATATTTTGCAAATTCGGATTCAATGAGGACAGTCTTCCATGCGCTGAAATGGTTTGATTATAAGTAGTATGGATTCTACCGTCTTTGGCCACCAGTTCTGGCAAGGAATCAATATAAGTGGACTTAAGTTTCGTGATTTCGCGGTACTCAAAAATCAAATCAATGATCGGGTGCAGGTCACGAAGCTTCTCGAGCTGCTCAGCACCAGTGGACAAAGCCTTGGTCTTGCCAGTTTTTCTAATATTTTCAGTGGGGATTTTCAGTTTTTCAAACAAAACTTCTCGAAGCTGGATGGGGGAGGCAATATTAAACTCCATTTTCGCTTCTTTGTAAATTTGCTTGGTCAGTTTCTCGACTCTCGCCTGCAATTTTTTACTTAAACTAGAAAGCCAGGCAGTATCAAGCTTAATCCCGCGCTCCTGCATGCGTGCCAGGACACCCATAAGAGGAATTTCGATCTCTTGGTAAATCTTTAACAACTTTTTTGACTTAGTCAACTTGTCCGCTAAACCTTTCCAATCAGAAGTTTCATAGCTTCTGCGACCAGGATCCAAAAGATATGCCGCAATCAGAGCCTGAGCTTCATTTTTTATTAATTCATTGGGCTTACTGGGTTTCTTCGGAGCCTCGATTACTTCTTCTTCAATCTTGGCTTCAAATTTTTTCGAAACTTTGGGCAATCTCGCATCTAAAGCCTTGATTCCGATCGCATGCAGCAACTTCATAACCATTGCCTGATCATAATCGCCAAGCTTAGTAGCCTCAAAGTCGAAATCGAGACTATTTTTCTGGTCAATATGCGCCAGCTTCTGGGATAGATATGCTTTGTCTTTACCCTCAATGAGTTTTTTCAGAGTTCCAGCTTTAATCTTGTCTGATTTGCGAGCCACAGCTTCGTACACTCCATCAAGAGAACCAAAAGTCTTGATCAATTCCGCAGCGCCCTTCTCGCCAATCCCTGGCACGCCCGGAATATTATCTGAAGTGTCGCCTTTAATAGCTTTGTAATCCACCCACTGACTCGGATGCAGGCCATAAATCTCGACCATCTTCTCCGGGTCGAAAATCTGAATGTCAGAAAACCCAACTTTAAATCTGTAAACTTGCGTATGATTATCAATCAGCTGCAGCAAATCCAAATCCCCAGTGACGATGATGTTGAGAACATCTTTCGCAGTCTTGTGTGAAATAATACCAAGCAAATCATCAGCTTCGAAGCCGACTTTTTCGTAAATAGGGATATCCAGAGCGGTCAGAATTTCTTTCAGCTTTGGCAGCTGCATGGTCAGCTCGTCAGGAGTGGCTTTTCTGGTCGCTTTGTAATCAGCGGACAATGTATCACGGAAAGTTTTCCCTGGCACATCAAAGGTTACGAGCGCATGAGTCGGCTTAATATCAACTAGCGCTTTAAAAAACATGGACAAAAATCCGAAAATCGCACCTGTCGGAAACCCGCCAGGCCCAGTCATATTTGGCAGCGCATGAAAAGCTCTGTGAAACAGCGCATGCCCATCGATTAGTAAAAGTTTCTGCTTGAAATTTGTCATTAAATTTATAAGCTTAGTTCTTGTTTCTTCGCAGCATGCCAATCGCTTTCATAAAAATTTTGAAGAATACTCCCGGCTTTTTCTTTGTATGCAATTATTCCTGGGTCATTCGCATGTTCTGGATAGTAATCAAAGTTAGGTTCAGCCTCCTCATATATGCCAGTGCCTGAAATTTGTGAATCCTCTAATTGCTTGACCTGGCCTGTTTTGATCCAGTCCGCAAAATCTAGTATTGCTGTATCTGGATAGCCTCGGACAATGCCTGCGAGAACATCATAACCTTTGGGTGAACTCCCAACTTCCTCAGCGGCTTCAATTCCTTGAATTAACTTTTGCCTCCACTTTACCAGTCCTTCCCAACCTTCTTCTCTGGCAAATGGTGTCACCCCGGGGAGTTTGCTAATTTTACTTATTCTTTCGATCCCTGGCAAACTATCGAGTGACACCATTTGAGTATTTTGCTCAGTAGCAGGTGCGCGGAATGGTTTGCCTGCAAGTCTAAAATGGATCTGTTCGTCGATCTGGTTTAAAATTTCTAAATCCCGAGTTAGTTGCTGCAATGTTCCTTCGTCTTTTATATGAATAAAAAATTCTGTCATCCCTTTCATACCAGCTAAAGTCAGCACAACGTTTGACTCCACGAGGGCGTGGCGTAAATTTGGAGAAACTTGCTCAAATTTTGCTTTTATTAAGTCAACAACTTGGGCAGCAGTTCTTGGTTCAGGTACTAAATTTTGTTCGACCTCTCTTGATTCCACCATACCCCAATCATACCAAAAAACCCCGCCGGTTGGCGAGGGTTTATCTTCCAAAATCATCTTGATAGCGCACGATGTCATTCTCATCAAAGTCGCCGAAACTAATCTCAATAAAAACTAAAGGTTTCTCAGCATGGGTATTTGCTATTCGATGCTTTGTCCCGATTGGAACCTCAATTTTACTTTCTGGTTGAACTAAAATCTCTTCATCGTCTAATGCTACGGTTCCTTCTCCTGCAATAACCAACCAGTGTTCTTTACGCTTCGTGTGAGACTGAAGAGACAATCGTTTTTTTGGGTGAACTGTAATTTTTTTGATTACAACATCTTTGCCACCATTTTGGCTAAACTCATGTATAACCTCAAAGCTACCCCAAGGCCGCTCTTCGTATTGTTTTGCATTCTTCGCCATAATTAGTCAAAATACGGGATCTTCCACCATTCGTAGGGATCAACCACTCGCATCTTCTTATCTAGTTTGTTCAGGGTATCCATCTCTTCTGTAGATAGTTCAAAGTCGTAAATATCGATATTTTGCTTGAGGTTGTCAGGGCTTAAACTTTTCGGGATGACAATAGTATTTCTCTGGATAGCCCATCGCAAAACTATTTGAGCAGGAGATTTAGAATGATTTTTTCCAATCGCAACTACTTGTGGCTCTTCCAGGAGAATTGTTTGATTGTGTTCTTTGGCCCGCGTAGGATTCGCAAGCGGTGAATAACCAGTAACAGCAATATTATGGAAGCGACAAAACTCGATCATTCTTGTCTGAGCATTGTAAGGATGTACTTCAATCTGATTAACAGCCGGGATAACTTTCGCATAGCTTAACAAATCGATGAGCATAGGCGCTGTAAAATTTGAAACCCCGATTGCCTTCACCGATCCTGCTTTGTAAAGTTCTTCCAGCGCTTCCCAAGTTTCGCGAATAGAAACTTTTTCAGTGATTAACATGCCATCGGGACCTACTTGTTCCGAGTAGCGTCCAAACTGATTAGCGACATTACTATCATTTGGCGGAATCGCAATCCCCCAATGCACCAAATACAAATCTAAGTAATCTACTTGCAGATCTTCTAAACTTTTCTCATAGGCTGGCCTGACTCTATCTTTCGGATGCTCCGAATTCCAGAGCTTGCTGGTGATAAAAACTTCTTCTCGTTTAAGCTTACCGGTCGAAAAAACAGTCTTAAAAACTTCTCCGATCTCTTTTTCGTTTTTATATATCGCAGCACAGTCAATGTGTCGATAACCTGCTACTTCTAGCGCATTCTTCACAGCAGCCCCCACCTCATTGGCCTGAGACTTCCAAGTACCCAACCCTACGTTTGGCATCTGAGCACCGGTATTTAAAGTAATATACTTTTCCATGCCTTCATCATATCAAAAAACCGCCTCTTTATCGAGGCGGTTTTCTTTAGGCTGCTTCTTCTTTTTTATCAGGACCGAATCTCTCTCTTATATCTCTTTTAGATTTCTCAACTTTTTCCAATTCTTCGGCAATATCCGCAGCTTCAGATGGTCCACTATTTGCATTAATCAAATCTTCCACCGTAACTTTCTTCTGTAATTCTCCCCCATCAGGAGTGGGCTTAGTCATGAGCAGTTTACCATCAGGTAATTTTTTTCTGCCTTGCCAGCCCGCATCTAGAGGTCGAAATGAATTACCAGGTTCTGGACTTCGAAAAATATTCCAAGTTGTGCCTGGAGCTAAAAACCGATCCTCGGGAGTAATTTTTTCAGTTCGATCGGCTTCATTATTTTCTGGAGCTTTCCAGTTCGCCCAATTAGCTCCTGTGCGTGGGTCATGCTCTTGTTCTGATGTTTGCATATTTATCAATCTAGTTAATTAAACAATATATTATATACCTTTTTGACGGTTTTGTCAAGCCTGCCTGCCGGCAGGCAGGGCTACTCCTCAGTGACTCGAAAGACTTCTTCGATGTCTGTAATGCCAGCTAAGGCTTTCAGAACACCGTCCTGGGCCATAGTGATCATACCTTCGGCGATGGCTTGGTTTTTTATCTCTGTAGTAGTCGCACCTTTCGTGATCATTTTCTCAATTTCGTCAGAAATAGTAAAGACTTCATGCACGCCGATGCGTCCTTTGTAGCCCAAGCCGTTACATTTTTCGCAGCCCGGACTATGATAGAAAACCAGGCGCTTGGGTACTTCGGCTTGCGAAGCTTTCGGAATACTTTTCAGAATTAGTTCTACTCGAGCCAGTAAATTTTCTGGTAAACTGTATTCTTGTTTACAGGCCGTACAGATTTTTCTCACCAATCTCTGACCAATGATCGCATTAATCGAAGGAGCCAGCACAAATGGCTTGACCCCTAAGTCTAAGAGTCTGGGGATGGCAGAGGGCGCGTCGTTGGTATGCAGAGTCGAAAGTACGATGTGCCCAGTCAACGCTGCTTGGCAGGCAATTTCTGCGGTTTCCAGATCGCGCATTTCACCGACCATGATGATGTCAGGGTCTTGTCGCAAAATTGCTCTTAATCCATCGGCAAAAGTCATGCCCGCGCGCGCATCGATCGGAGTCTGGGTAATCCCTGCAATTTTATATTCCACAGGATCTTCCAAGGTGATAATTTTCACACCTGGCTCATTGAGTTTATTTAAAATGGCATAGAGGGTCGTAGTTTTTCCACTACCTGTAGGTCCTGTCGTCAGAATCATACCATTTGGCTTTTCCATTTCTGCGAGAATTCTTTTTTCCGCAAGCCCGACAATGCCCAATTCTTGAAACTTCAAATTGCTTTTGTCCTGTCGCAGCAGTCGCATGACCACTGACTCACCATAAGCTGAAGGAATCACTGAGACACGGATGTCTACAGGCTGGCCGTCAAAGGTCAGACTGAAACTGCCATCCTGAGGAACAGCTGTAACGTTTAGCTTGAGCCTGGACAAAATTTTAATTCTCGAGATTATCTGATGATGCAAATCTAAACTGATGGCTGCTGTATCCTGAAGTACCCCGTCAATACGAAATCGGACTTTCAAACTTTGTGATTCGGGTTCTAGATGAATGTCTGAGGCATCGAGATTCAGTGCAGCGCCGACTATCTGATCGATCATCTCTGTGGCTGGGACGTTTTCAAACTTTTTGGCGATCTCTGATAGAGCACCAACCTTGACATCCTTACTCAAAATTTTCGTTTCTTCTGAACGCTTGCGCGCGACAATTATTTTGTCGTATTCCAAAAACACATGGTTGAAACTACTTTGAGAAACCAGAAAGACATCGACACTATAGCCAGCCTCTTTGAGTTTACTGATGACGCTTTTCTGTGAATCTAAGACCTTGGTCACTCCCAGTTTGACAGTGCGACCTTCTTTATAAAAAACTAGTATATTGAATGCTTCTGCATCATGCTTGGGAATCAAATTCAAAGCCTGCGTATCAATCGGGAATCCGTAAAGATTCATGTACGCAATTTTTTGCTTGAGAGCTGATTTTTTGGTTTCTTCTTCTTCGAATTTACGATCAAGCTCGGAGTAGACTTGCTTGACGCGTAAAGCCTTATCCTGCTGACTTAGCATGTCTAGATTATAACATGCGGTTTGAGTAGTTCCAAAAGCTGTTTTTCGGCATCTATACCGGTCTTAGCAATCACAAACTTTATGGTTTGAGGTGCGATATTTTCTGGATTAAAACTCGTAAAGATACTAGACAGATTGAGCGGCATGGTGGTAGCGACAAATACTTCGGTATTCTGTCCATCTTCCTCTTCTTTCAGAAAACCGAAAATTTTCGCAAAGCCAAGCTGGCCAACCATTTCTTTGATAATCATATCAGCGTCTGTATCAGAAGCTCCAGCCTTGATCAAATCGGTATTAGTAATCACAGAATAAACCAGAAGATTATTAAAGTCCTGCTTCAGTCGCGCCAGTACTCGACCCCAAAGCTTCAGAAGTCCCAAACTTTTACTCTTATATAAGTAGCTGATAATTTCCTGTTGCTTGGCTCCTAGTGAGACTAGCTGAGAAGCTTTCAGGAAAATCTGCGGGCTAGTGCGGACATGCTGGAAGCTATTGGTCTCAGTGATGATGCCAGTCAAAAGTTGGGTGGCGATCGTCTCGTCCAAAAGCGAACTTTCAAATTTGTTAATCAGATCCAAAACAATTTCCGAACAAGAAGTAGCAGTCAGATCCACCAGATTCATCTGCCCGTAATTTTCATTGCTTGGTCTAAAATCAATGTTTAGGACTGGGACCTGGAAAAAAAGCTCTGTGTTTTTATTATAAAATTCACCTAACTGCTCAAGGCTTGGGATTCCGACTAGAATCACTAGATCATACTGGAAATTGGACGAACCAAAAGTGACATCAGCTGGACCAAACTCACCAGTAGTCGGCTTAAGCAAAATCGATAGCTGTTCCGGCTCCTTTTTGTAACTTAACTCTGAAAGCTGAGTCTTTTTAGTTGAGAGGCTGATCACAAAAGTCTTGGTCAAATCAATACTTTTCACCAATTGGTTTGATTCTGGCAAGAACTGCAAACGGCTAGGCGGGTCTTCATGCACTAGTACAATAGCGTCTTTTTCTAGTTTCTTTAAAAATGAACGTAAAGCCAAGGACGCAGCCAAAGAATCGCCATTGTTACTCTGGGTCAAAATGAGAATATTGGAAGCTGTCGACAGCTTATTGATAATTGGCTGTAATTCCATACAAATCATAGTACTATAATAGGTTTACCAAGAATAGTCAAACTGTTAAAATAACCCCATGATTAAGTACCAAAATGTAGATTTGAAAGGGCTTCAGAAGTTAGCGGCAGAATTAGCCAGCAGCCTGCGCGGTCGAAAAGCGATAATCGGACTGATCGGGCCGCTGGGCGGCGGCAAAACTACTTTTATCAAAGCCTTTGCTAAAAATTTCGGAATCAGAGAAGCTCATAGCCCGACTTTTGTCATCAGCCATGAGCATCGAATTCCTCAAGGACTCCTCTATCATGTTGACTTTTATCGACTTGAAAAAAAATCACAGCTTATTCCCCTGGGCCTCTCAGACATGACGCGAGGCAAAAATATTTTATTGATCGAATGGGTGGATCGCTTCCCTGAAATCAAAAATCTTTGCGACATATTAATCACCTTCAAAGTCAAAAAAGGAAATTTACGAGATGTTTCGATTACCACTAATCATTAAAATTGCCTTGACGCTTCTGCTTCTCGCTATGGTTTTGGTATCCAAGCCAGCATATGCGAAAACGGTGTCCTTCGAAGACCAGCGGTTCGAGGTTGCCGCGCAACTCGAAGGTCAAGCTGATCTTGTGGCCACGAGAAACGCTTCTGATCTTTTTGACCTAATCAAACATTCTCTACTCGGCCAGAATTCCGACCAGACTACGCAACTCTTAGATCAAGACAGTCTTAGTATGATAGATCTCATCCTGGAAAAAGTTAATCAAGAACCTAAAGATGCTCATCTGGTGATTGAAAATAATCAAGCCACTGACTTTGACCCAGGACAGAATGGTCAATCTGTAGATTTGTTTCAACTTCGACAACTCCTTATCTCAGATCTGCCTTACATCGATCTTCCTGTAGTCACGGCCACTCCAAAAATAACCCTGGCTAGCACCAATAGCTTAGGCATAAATGAGCTGGTCGCCACTGGAGTTTCTAATTTCTCAGGTTCGCCCAAAAATCGGATCCATAATCTGACAGTCGGCGCTGCCAAATTCAATGGAGTCATCATTAAGCCTGGTGAAGAATTTTCCTTTAACAAATATTTAGGCGAAGTTGACGATGTCCATGGTTTCCTCCCAGAACTAGTCATCAAACCTGAGGGCGTGACTCCAGAATTCGGCGGTGGCCTCTGCCAAGTTTCATCTACCGCCTTCCGAGCAGCCATGAATGCCGGGCTTCCCATCACAGCTAGACGCAATCATTCGTTTGCAGTCCAGTACTATGCACCACAGGGCACTGATGCTACTATTTACCCAGGTTCAGCTGATCTCAAATTCATAAACGACTTACCAAGCTCGATTCTCATCCGCACTCGAATCGAAGGCCACCTGCTCTACTTTGACTATTTCGGGACTAAGGACAGCAGGACGATTAGTTTCGAAGGACCAAATCAGTATGACCGTAAGCCTGATGGATCCATGAAAGCCATATGGATCCGGCATGTGACCGAAA
The DNA here is from genome assembly GCA_964405805.1 of uncultured Candidatus Saccharibacteria bacterium. Classification (GTDB taxonomy): domain Bacteria; phylum Patescibacteriota; class Doudnabacteria; order UBA920; family O2-02-FULL-48-8; genus CAYOPE01. Next base: position 10,851 of record CAYOPE010000005.1, read on the forward strand.
ATGGTGAGGTCAAAACGCAAACATTCAAAAGTACTTATCTCCCTCCTGCTCTCTTCCACCACGATACTGTGGAATCTACTCCTACTCAACCAACATTAACCCAACAATAATGCCAAAAAAAGAAAAAATATTTGAACCAAGTCCTCTGATCCTTCAGCGCTACGCTAAAGTCCTGATTAATTTTGCTCTCAATAGTGGGGCGGGAATTAAAAAAGGTGACGTGGTCCGGGTCAGTGGCAATGAATCTGGTAAAAAACTTTTCCTGGCTGTATGCAACGCTGTCATCGATGCTGGCGGTCATGTCCTAAGCCATTATGCCCCGGATGATGAACAAGGGGACAAGCGCCGCAATGAAAGTTTCACCAGATATTTCTACGAGCATGCTCAAGATCACCAGATGGATCATTTTCCGCACAAATACCTGAAAGGTGTGATTGAACAAATCGATCACTCAGTCTTTATCATTGCTGATGCTGATATGAATGCACTGAAAGGAATTGATCCAAAAAAAATCATGCGCCGCGGTGTAGCGCTGAAACCATTCATGGACTGGCGGCATGAAAAAGAGTGGCAAGGAAACTTCACCTGGACCATCGCGCTTTCAGCCACCCCTGCCATGGCGCGTGAAGCCGGATTATCGTTGAAAGAATATTGGAATCAAATTATCAAAGCCTGCTTCTTGGATTTTCCAGACCCAATCAAAAAATGGAAGCAAGTTTTTCATGATTTGGAGCACTATCGAGCAAAACTAAATAAGCTTGCCCCTGTCACCGATCGCTATCATGTCATTGGCCCGGATGCAAACCTCTGGATCAAGCTAGGCGAAAAAAGAAAATGGTTTGGGGGAAGTGGCAGAAACATTCCAAGCTTTGAACTATTTACTTCTCCTGACTGGCGTGGGACAGAAGGCTGGATTCGCTTTAACCAGCCACTCTACAGATATGGCAACAAGGTTACTGGCATCCAGCTCTGGTTTGAAAATGGCAAGGTTGTCAAAAGTACTGCTAAGACCAACCAAAAACTTTTACGCGAAATGATTGCCACACCTGGTGCTGACAAGGTCGGTGAATTTTCCCTGACTGATCATCGGTACTCTCGTATCACCAAGTTTATGGCAGAAACCCTGTTTGATGAAAACATTGGTGGCCCCAATGGCAATACTCACATCGCTGTAGGCATGTCATACCGCGATACTTACGCAGGTGATGTGAAAAAACTTACTCACAAACAAGCAGCCAACTTAGGATTTAACGATTCTTCGGTGCATACGGATATGGTCTCAACCACTCCTCGAACCGTGATCGCACATCTGAAAAACGGCAAAGAAAAAGTCATTTACCAGCATGGTCAATTTGTGCTCTAATAAGTGCTATACTTAGAATATGATCAATCAGGATTTCATAGAAACAGAAATAATCAAACCCACAACGAGTAGTGAAGAAACGCTGTTTGAAGCCACTCTCAGGCCGCAGAAGCTTGCCGAATACGTGGGGCAGGAAAAAATCAAAGAAAATTTGAAGATTTTGGTGGATGCAGCGCAAGCGCGCAAAGAAACTCTAGAACACATCCTACTCTATGGCCCGCCTGGACTTGGCAAAACAACACTTGCTCATATCATTGCTCGTGAAATGGGCTCAAATATCAAAATCACCTCAGGACCAGCAATTGAAAAAGCCGGAGACCTGGCTTCGCTGCTGACTAACATGACTGAGGGCGATGTTTTGTTTATTGATGAAATTCATAGGCTCAATAAAACCGTAGAAGAAATTCTTTACCCTGCTATGGAAGATTATTGTCTCGATATTGTGCTTGGCAAGGGTGCTGGGGCGAAAGCCTTGCGCTTGGATCTGCCGAAATTTACTTTGATTGGAGCTACCACCAGAATCGGACTGCTCACAGGTCCTCTGCGTGATCGATTCGGTATGACTTATCGACTTGACTACTATGAAGAGCCCGAGATAGAACAGATTCTAGAGCGCGCTGCGAAAATCTTGAACGTAAAAGTAGATGGCGAAGGCAAAGTAGAAATTGCCAAGCGCTCACGCCGCACGCCAAGAATTGCCAATCGCCTGCTTAAACGCGTGCGCGACTTTGCCCAAGTCAAGGCCTCAGGAAAAATTAATGAAAAAGTGGCTAAGGAAGCTTTGGCTCAGCTCGATGTCGATGATTTGGGTCTTGACGGCAATGATCGCCGAATTCTCGAAGCCTTGATCGACAAATTTGCAGGTGGCCCTGTAGGAATTTCTTCTATTGCTGCGGCAACCTCTGAAGACCCTGGGACCATCGAAGATATTTATGAGCCGTACTTGCTCAGGCTTGGTTTGATTGCTCGCACGCCCAAAGGTCGAGTCGCGACCCCAGCTGCTTACGATCATTTGAAAAAGGCGGTAAAAAAACAAACCGCCCAAACATTACTATGATCCCAACTGCTTATCATCCTGCTGGTTTTGGTACTTCAATTTTAGCCCTAGTCTTCTATTTGCTCATGGCTGGGTTTGTGCTTTACAGCATGATTGCGCTATATGCCCTAATGCGTTTCGGCCGCTCAAAAATTTTAGCCATAATTATTTCCATTCTTTACCTCATCATTTCAGCCGGCCTCTATGCCGCAGCTGTCGGTAATCTGAACAACATTAAATTTTAAATATGCAATGGCTTGAACCAACTAGTTTTCCCGGTCAGCAACCAGATGAACATATTTTGCTAGAAACCAGACAGCACTGGATGGTATTTCTCATGAAATTTATCGTCTGGCTTCTGTTTGCCGGAATTTTAATTTTTATAGACTGGGCCATAGGCCGATTTGCTCCCATACTGCGCACCAATCCCTATGTTGACTATGTTAATTTGTTTAAAAGCGTCTACCTTATGTTTCTCATCTTAGGGCTTCTGATCATGTGGGTCATGTATTATCTAAATGTCCAGATCATCACCAATCAACGCATCGTGGATATCACTCAAACTTCTCTTATCCATCACACGGTCTCTGAACTTCATCTCAGCCGCATCGAGGATGTCACAGCTGATGTGAAGGGTTTGTTTGGCACGCTCCTCGACTACGGCAATGTCTATATCCAGACTGCTGGCGAAACTGAGCGGTTTGAATTTGATCGCGTACCAAATCCGGCATCAATCGAAAAAATGATCCTGGACCTCTACGAAGCCTTGCCAGACAATCAAAAAGAACACCCGCTAGATAAAAAATAAGCAAAACGACGAAGCCGTGGACTCGCTGAATGTATCAGCAAAGTCCACGGCTTTTTTGATGGCTCACTCCTTGGCCTTCTCACGGACCCACTTCAGCCAGCAGCGCTCAGCCAGGATGCCCTTGAGCAGAAGCTGACCCAAGGAATGCCAATGGCCACCATCCAGCCAAATCTTTTGGGTCAGTTTGAGCAGATCGATGAGAGCAGCACTTTCCTCGATACGAAGCCCGTGAGATGACCTCTCGTCCCAGATCGGAAAGTCTACCCTATAGGTCTCAGTTCCGTGTTCCTTGCAGTGTTTTTCCTCTTCGTCCGCGCCCTCCGAAAAGTAGTGCAAGGTGAAACTAGGCCGGAACTCTGTCAGGTCCTTGAGAAGCCTCGGCCGCCCCCAGAACACGAAGTGAAGCCCTGTGGGTTTTCGGTTTTCGTCCACATAACGAACGTCGTCGACATCAAATGTTTGCTGAACACCGTTATCGATGACGATGACCCAAGTTCCAGGCCTCGGCACACTTTCGAACACGCTGTGGAGCGCCGCTTCGAGCCGGACCCCGCCCCGAAACTCGAGAAAAACCCGCTTGCCTTCCAGTTTCTTCAGCTGCTCAAGAATCGTCATCTGGTCTCTCCTGTGTTTTCTAAGGTTGCGAGAACTTCCTCTGAAGCTTGAATAAGCTCCCTACAAAGCGCCCTGAGCTCGACTTCTGTTTTCAAAAGCTCCTGCTCGACTTGCTTTCGTTTAGCGTCCCATTCTGCTTGGCGCCTGGCCAATTCTGCTTTTTTCTGCTGGACTTCTGCACGCCAAAGACGGATTAGCTGCGGAAGTGTACTGATGGCTTTCACAATGCCTGGAAGGTTTTCCGCTTTAAGGTTAAACTCCCAGACTTTGCCTTGGTACGCCAAGACAATTTTGTTCGTCTCAGAACGAGCTCCCCATAGCTTGTCCTGATATCTAACGGTATGAACTCCGTCGTATCCGTCGTTCTCAGACGGGCAATCCAAAGTCCAGCCATCCCAGGCTTGCGCTTCATCCGCAAAAGAACGAAGTCTCCCATACTGAATTATCACATTCAGGATGGAGACGACAGCATCTTTTAACGGAGTCGAGATTACGGGTTCGTCAGTCTTGTCGATTTTCTCTTCTTCTTTCTGTAAAAGAGCTAACGCTAAGGCCAACTCGTCGCTCGCCTTACGGCTTTTAGCAGCCATATTCCTCCTTCAAGTCCGCCCTTGACGAGCGTGACTTGAAAGTCTATACTTTAGGCTGTGAGTGGTCAACAGCACCCATTGGTGCTGTTAGACACCCAGAATACATGTATACAGAAATATTCGAAGACATCGGCCTCTCACCCAGTGAGGCCAAGATATACGAAATCCTACTTTCTTCTGGCGAGATCGGCGCCTCTGAGATATCGCTGAAAGCCCGAGTCCATCGAAGAAATGTTTATGATGCGCTCAATAGGCTTGTAGATAAAGGTCTGGTCTTTCGAATTTTTCAGAAAGGCGAGCACGAGTTCCGAGCTGTGACTCCAGATAAGCTTTCTGAGATGATTCGAGAGAAGGATCAAAAATTATCCAAAATTTTACCCCACTTGCGCAGTGTTTATCACAAAGAGCCTCTCAAAGAAGCAGCTTATATCTACAAAGGGGTCGAAGGCTACAAAAATTATTTACAAGATCTCGCGCGTGTAGCAGAAGATACTTATTTTTTAGGGGCCAAGGGACTATGGTTTACGCCCGGAATTGATAAACAATACCTAGAGACTTATCAAGACGCTATGAAACGAAAAAAGAAACATTATTTCACTCTTTATGATCCTAGAGTGAAAGAAAAACTACCACAGGCTCTGAAAGATGTCGGCGGTGAGTATAAACTTTTGCCAAAAAAATACAGCACTCCAGGAGTGACTGATATTTTCGGCGACTATGTCGTGACTTTCACAAGCTTAGATATTGGCAACTTCGGCGATGATGGCACTATCTTTGTCATGATCAACAAAGAACTGGCCGAAACATACCGAACTTGGTTTAAGCTTATCTGGGATCTCAGTCCGAATACTAAGTAGCTTTTATTTCATTATTCTCAACCTTCAAAATCAAAACTTCTTTGGCAATCTTGGGCAGATGGTGCTCTTCAGTAGATGTGATAAAGATTTGGTGACCGGAAAGATTTTCAATCAATTTACTTCTGCGCTGCTCATCGAGCTCAGAGAAGACATCATCAAGTAAAATTACAGGCTTGATTTTTGTTTGCCCTAAGTTTTCAGCTTGTAAAAGCTTGAGAGCTAAAATTTGTGTACGAAGTTCGCCGCGAGATGAGTTAAACAGATTCAACTGACTATCTTTTTCAATTGTAAAGTCGTCACGGTGCGGGCCAACCAAATTTTTGCCTGATCGGATTTCTCTTTCTTGATATTCGTTAAAATCACCCTCGGATTTTTTGTACTGTAGAACAAACTGATTATTGAAACCCGTCAGCTGATTGACTTTTTCTGTCAGTCTTTGGTTAATAAAATCTACAAATTTCTGTCGTTCTGATTGAATCCGCTCTGCAACAGGAGCAAGTTGCTCATTCCAAAAATTAAGCTCTATTGCGGACATTTGGCCTTTATAAATCTGCTCAAGCAACGCGGCTTTCTGCTTTAAAATATGGTCCAATGAAGTTAGATCCACGCTGTAAACAAGGCTAATCTGACTGAGAGTCTCGTCTAGAAATTTTCGGCGCAACACTGGTCCCAGCTGAAACAAATTGAGGTCATTGGGTACAAACAAGACAACCGGAAAGGCTTGCCAGAGAGATCTTTTGGTTTTCAGTTCATTGATTTTAAACTGGCGGCGGAGGCTAGGACTATTTTGGACAATCGTTTCCAGCTTATGATCACCAAACTGTCCCTCTATTTTGAAATGACTTTCTAGATTTTTCACCAGCAGCTGGTCAGGGGCGCGGAAAGACTTGAGTCGAGACAAAAAATACAGGCTTTCCAGAAAATTTGTCTTTCCAGCAGCATTGTCGCCCAAAATTAAGACGAGGTCGGAATTGATTCCCGCCTCGGCTTGCTTGTAGTTACGAAAATTAGTTAATCTGATTTGGTTGAGTCGCATTATAACTTGATTGGCATGACGATGTAGGTATAATTTTCCCGCCCCACAGGCATGATTGCTGATGGAGACGAATCATTTATCATCTTAAAGCTGATCGTGGCCTCAGTGAGGTTATTTAGACAATCTAGAAGATAACGATAATTAAATACGGCAGCATTGTCATCGCCTGAAACCTTGGCTGAAACTTTAGTAGTATTCTCACCAGCTGCCATGGAAGCGGCGGCGACTGTTAAGCCGTCTTTTTTTACTTCAATGTTGACATTGTTCGAGTCAGGGACGAAAAGTGCTGCAGCCTTGAGCGCATGAATAAAATCGTTTCTTGAAACTTGCGCTTCTGTCCTAAAACTTTTCGGAATAATTTGTCGATAGTCTGGATACTGGCCATCAATCAAGCGAGAAATCAGCTCGGTTTCATCAAATTTGAACAAAACCTGGGACTCGGAGAAATAAATCTCAACTTCGCCCTTGCCTATAGTTAGGATTTTATAAAGCTCAACCACGGTTCTGGCAGGAACAATAACCTCTTTAATGCCCCTGGCAGGCTCTAGAAGAGTGGCAGTTCTTTCTGCCAATCGATATCTGTCTGTAGCAGCTATTCTGAGAGTGGTAGCTTCTCCGCCAGAGGCGGATCCGCCTTCGGCGGAGAAAGCCATAAAAATTCCAGAGATTTCAGGTTGGGTTTCATTGGCAGCAGAAGCCCAGATAGTCTCAGAGAGAGCGTTGCGCAGTTCGTTGCCATCAATTTTGGCAAACGGCTCTTCTGTGACTTGAGGGATCAGCGGAAAATCTTCATGAGAAAGGCCTTTTATGTTTGTGTGGTAATTTTCTGATTCCAAACTTAGGGTTGAGTTTTCTTTGCTTTCAAGGGTGACCTTTTCAGTCGGAAGGTTGTTGACGTATTCATTAATAAGTTTTGCAGGAACTGTTAGAGCTCCTTCTTCCTCAATCTTTCCGCCAACCCAAGTATTAACTCCGATTTCTAAGTTGGTTGAAGAAAGCTTGATTCGTCCCTGGTCAGTTTTTAATAAAATATTATTTAAAACCTGCAAAGGATTTCCTGAGCCCACTACTCGACTGACTACGAACAGTCCCTTCTTCAAATTTTCTTTGGTGCATACTAGTTTCATAAGTTTAGAAAAATAATAATGATAATAGATACTGTGGGTTTGTGTGTAAGTTATTAAACTTTAATTTATTTGAATAAAATAATTTTTCTCTACGGAAGAATTGTAAGTAAGTTGTGGGCAAGAGCGGGACAAATTTTCAATTTTCAATTTTCAATTTTCAAAACCCACAACTAGCCAACATGTCATACATCAAAACCCACAACTAATTCAGATACAATCTGTCTCGAATCAGGTCAATCTCTTGCTTTAGGGTAGCCTTTTCTTTCATGACGCGCTCAATCTTGTCGATGGCATGAATCACAGTGGTATGATCGCGGCCGCCAAAAAACTCGCCAATGGAAGGCAGTGAAGTCTCGAGCTCTTTTCGGATGATATACATGGCTATCTGGCGGGGATTAACGTATTCTTTTTTTCGCGATTGCTTTAGCAGATCTTCAGTCGTAACATTATAAAAATCAGACACAACTTCTATGACTTTTTTCGCTGAAACACCGCGTTTTTTCGGAGGTGTAATGACATTAACCAGAACGCTTTTGACTTGTTCAATCGTGGGCCTGGTGTTGTTTAATTGGCAGTAAACCATGAGCCGATTCAGCGCTCCTTCCAGCTCTCGGATGTTGCTTTGGATGGTTTGAGCAATGTAGTTTAGGATCTCCGGTTCGACGTTATAGTTTTTCTCTTTGACTTTGGTTTTGAGAATCGCGATTCTGGTCTCCAGATCCGGAGCCTGGATATCAGCAATCATCCCCCATTCGAAGCGTGAGACCAGGCGCTCTTCGATAGCTGGGATTTCTTTAGGCAAGCGGTCTGAGGTCATGACGACTTGTTTGTTGTTTTGGTGCAGGGCGTTGAAAGTATGAAAAAATTCTTCTTGAGTGCCTTCGCGGCCAGCTAAAAATTGGATATCATCGACCAAAAGCACGTCGACATTACGATAAAGGGATTTGAAATGCTCGGTTTTGCCTTGCTGGACTGCAGAAACGAATTCGTTGGTAAATCTTTCACTTGTGACGTATAAAATTTTGGCATTTGGGTCTTTTTTCAGAACATCGGCCCCCACAGCCTGCATCAAATGGGTTTTACCAAGACCGACTCCACCGTAGATAAACAAAGGATTGTAAACACTTCCAGGTTTTTTACTGACTGCGAGGCTTGCAGCATGAGCCAATTGATTGTTTGAGCCCACGATAAAAGTACTAAAGGTGTATTTAGGATTTAAAGTTTGATTTTCAACTTTTTTTATAGGAGCTGCTGCGACTCGGGCTGTTTCTTTGGTTGTTTGGGGAGTGGCGTAGATCGGACTGATGATTTGATACTTCACTTCTTTGATTTCAGGGGCAATGGCTTTCAAGGCTTTGATGATATCTTGATGATATTTGTTCTGAAGCCACTCTTTAGTAAAGGCGTTTGGGACCCCGACCACTATTCCATAATCACTTTTTTCAATAATTGAAGTATTTTTGAACCAGGTAGTGAAATTTGCCTTGCTTAGAGTCAGTTCCAGATTTCCCAGTATTGCTTGCCAGAGTTGTTGGTTAGTCATATAAATAGTATTTTAACAGATCAGTTATCAACATGTAAATATGAAAATAATGGCTAACTTTAGCCACTTTTTAGTTATCATGTTAATATACTGTGGATTGCTCGTGTATTACCTAGATGAGATGACAAAATTCCTTTTGTATAGTATAATCATGAAGCTAATTTAAAGAATTAAAGATATGCAACCAACCTATAATCCGAAGAAATTACGAAGAAAAAGGGTGCACGGCTTCAGGCAAAGAATGCGAACTCGTAATGGTCGCACTGTGCTTTCTAGGCGCAGAGCCAAAGGAAGAACAAAATTGACTGTCTAGCATGGCTAAACTTGTTTTGATAAAAACCCAGGCAGATTTTGAAGCCTTCAGACAAAGTAAATCGTTCCAAACTTCCTTACTTCGAATGAGAGTCAGAACTTCAGTAAGCCAAAACACTCCCCGTTTTGGTTTTATTGTTCCGAAAAAAGTTTTGGCCAGAGCCGTGGACCGTAATTTGATGAAGCGACGAGTGAAAAATGTTTTACTCAAGTCAGTTTCTAGATTAAAGCCAGTTGACGTCCTGTTTTTTCCTAGCAAACAGCTGCTTCAGAGAAAATTCTCAGAGCTAGAAGCAGAATTGGAATCTTTATTTACTAAAGCAAATCTATGGAGATAAGCCAATACACTATCCGCAACCCTGAACTTGATTCAGGGTCAAAAGAAAAGATCCTGACTTTCGTCAGGATTGCATCACGTATTTTAGCCATACCATTGTTAGTCTTAATCTGGATTTACCAACATACCTTATCTCCTGATCATGGGCCGTTCCGTTACATGTTTCCTTATGGCTACTGCCAATTTCATCCATCCTGCTCCCAGTACGCCAAGATTACTTTACAAGAGGATGGGATCATAGGTTTGCCCAAAGTTATTTGGCGATTAATTCAATGCCGATGATTGCCCACTATTTTAATTTAATTTTATCTTATCCCCTTTTGAATTTGTTGGTCTTCACGTACCACTACATTCCAGACATTGGAATCGTCATCATTGTTTTGACCATATTGATCCGACTGATTTTGTTCCCTTCATTTCATAAGCAGCTGAAGAGTCAGAAAGCCATGGCAGTACTGCAGCCAAAGATGAATGACATTAAAGAAAAGTATAAGGATGATCAACAGGCTCAAGCTAAGGCCTTAATGGAGCTTTATAAAGAACACAATGTCAACCCTTTAAGTTCCTGCTTACCGCTTTTGATTCAGTTGCCGATTCTGATTGCTCTTTATCGGGTATTCATTCAAAGCCTAAATGGCAAGGCTTTGGTTGGCCTGTATCATTTTATCAGAGCCCCAAAGAATATTAGTCCCATGTTTCTGCACTGGATCAATCTTTCCCACCAAAATATATACATGGCAGTAATTGCCGGAGTTTTACAGTATTTTCAGAGTCGGATGATTATGCCGAAACCGGCGAATGAAGATGCTACTACTAAAATGATGAGATTTCAGACTTTATATTTTCTACCAGTGATTACTATATTTTTTGGACTGAGATTCCCTGCTGGCCTGACGCTTTACTGGATCACGACTATATTGTTTGCGATTGGCCAGCAGTATTATATTTTATGGCAGGAGAAACAAGAGGTAAAACATGTCATCGAGCAATGAGATCGTAAAAAATATTATCATCGAAACACTTAGGCACATGGGATTTTCCGCCTCTGGCGGAGATGCCGAAGTTTATGAGCGGCAAGAAGAGGGCCGCACGGTTTTTAATATTAAAACTCGCGATGCCCAGCTTTTGATCGGTAAGCTGGGCGCAAACCTAGAAGCTTTGCAGTATATTGTGCGGATTCTATTTCGAAAGCAGACCCAGGATGATAGGTTTCCTTATGCTTTAGATGTTGATGATTACAAAGATCAGCGCGTGATTTATCTGAAAGAATTAGCTCGGAAAGCCGCTCATCATGTCCGCGAAACCAAGAAGCCCGTACAGCTCGAAGCTATGCCTGCGCATGAACGCCGCGTCATTCACAGTTATTTGTCACTTTACAGCGATCTATCGTCTGAAAGTATTGGAGTTGAGCCTGGTCGCAGACTAGTCATCAAACCCAAAGTCCGGGCTAAAGACCCAGATGGGTTTGATTTTATAGAAAATAGTTGACAAAATTAAAACTTGGGTTTAGTCTTAAATTAAGACCGGCTCTAAGGGCCGTTTTATTTTTATGAAACAAAATATTATTGAACTTCCAAGAGAAAGAATAGAAAGTAAAATTTATTTCATTCGAGGCAAAAAAATCATGTTTGATCGCGATTTGGCAGAACTTTACGGAGTTGAAACGAAAGCGCTCAATCGAGCAGTGAGAAGAAACAAGCGACGCTTCCCTGCTGATTTTATGTTCCAACTTGATCAAAAAGAGCTTGAAATTTGGAAGTACCAATTTGGCACTTCCAATCGGGAGAAAATGGGTTTAAGAAAAAGGCCGCTTGTTTTCACTGAACAAGGCGTGGCTATGCTTTCAAGTGTTTTGCATAGTGAACCAGCGGTTCAAGTTAACATTCAAATTATGCGCACGTTTACTAAATTGCGTGAAATGCTAGCGACCAATAAAGAATTGCGAGAGAAAGTTGAGAAACTTGAGAGCAAATACGATCAAAGATTCCGTGTAGTATTTAATGCTATTAGAAATCTACTTCCAACAGACGAAAAACCCAAGAAAGAATTTGGGTTTAGAGATAAGTCATAGCTATAATAAACCAAAACAAAACAGAGAGATCGTTTTTAAAGTAAGGTACATCGACTAAGCCGTGCAGTATCAGAATCGTGAGGAATACTGTGACGGCTAATTTTTTTTGTCGAAAAGTTAGCAGTAATATAGCACAAAAACTTACAAGTCCCAGCAGCCCCATCTCAAGCCAAAAGTTTAAGAAAATATTGTGAGGATATGAGACATTAAGAGCGCTAAATCCGTGCAAGCCATTACCAAAAACAGGATGACTCCAAATTTGATGGATGCCAATCGTCCAAAGCTGGCTATGAACCAAACTCGATGAGTCAGAAAGACCCAGTAGTAGCCTTTCTCGTACAGGGGCAAAACCCAACAAAATCAATATAATTCCAAGCATTGGCCAAACAGTTTTTTTTGCCCCAAAATGTCGAATCAAGACTAGCCCTAAGACAATGACCAAGGCTAACCAAGCGCCTCGAGAAAAGGTCAGAAGTAGTGCTATGGTCATAAGCGCTATTCCTATCCAAAACAGCCATTGTTTTTTGATAATTTCTGTGCCGTAAACTTTTAATGTCAAAAATAAGCCAAGCAGCGGAGCCAGATATAATGCTAGAGCATTGGGATAATCAAAGAATGATGTGATGCGCTCGACTTCACTGCCTGTGCCCCAGAATCGCAAAGGCAGATGAATGTAAGTAAAATATTGAATGATACCAAACAAACTAATCAGAGATGCCGAGCTGAAAAGAAATTTTAGCGGGGTGGTTAAATCTTTGGGTTTAAATAAACTGATGACAGCATAAAAAAATAAAACTGGTTCTATGATAAACGCTTTCAGTTCGCCCAAAGCCTTTATTTGCTCTGGCGAAACCATGGTCGAAATAATCCCAGCAAGGACAAATCCTCCGACAGCGACATTGAGCCATTTTAGTGATCTAATTTTTCGAAAACCTTCATGGTCAAGTTTGAATAGAGCCAAAAGTAAAAACAGCAATAGAATAATTTCTAAAGCTGTAGTGGGGATTCCTAAAATACTAAACCGGATTTGGTAAGCTGGGAGTAATGCCAGTAAAATTCCTAAAAAATATGTCATGGGCCAGTTTGAATGTTGACGAAGATGCTGTTTTGGACCGAGCCGCCATTCGTAAGATGCGCAGTGGCGGTCAGGACCGAAACTCCATTATTGAGCTGGTTAACAGTGAATCCATAAGGTGCGGAATTTCTAGTGCCCACGAAGTTGCCGTTTACAGTCAGGTCAATGCTGGTCGGAGCTATACCATTCGGGCTAACTTGTACAAAGAACGGGAGGTTTTTTATGACTTGATTGTTAGCTGGAGTGATGAAATTCAGGCTGCTAAAGCCAAAGTTGCCACTAGGGGTGGTGGATCCATCATCTTCCTCAGTTGGCGGATAATTATAGCCATTGAGAGCAGCCCAAGCTTGTACTGCTCCTTCCCAATTTGGATTATCGGGCATTTCTGAATGAATGACTGTGTAAACTCGAGTTTCGACCGCATCAGGAGAAGTGAGGTTATTGGCTTTTTTCCCGTTGTATTTATTAACTTTCACTGCCACGTGGACATTATCAAAATCTTTTGGTAACGCAAAACTGGCAAAGACTTCTGTCTTGGTCGAAGGAGTGTATTCAGTTGGCAGTTTTCCTGAAATTGCATCCACAACCAGGTGTTGAATGCCGGATGGTTCTAAAAATTGCTCTGGGGTAGTATTTTTTAGTGCTTCGCGCATGAACTGATTCCAGATTGGTGCGGCGACTACCACACCATCAGCACCCTGGCGCATAGGTGTGTAGTCATTATTACCAGCCCAGACTCCTGCTACTAAAGAAGGAGTAAAGCCAAGGGTCCAGCCATCGCGCCAGGCCTGAGTGGTTCCAGTTTTTGCAGCCACTACGCGGTCCGGTAGAATCAATGGTGAATTGGGGCCAAAAATGAAAGAGCGAGCGTCATTGTCAGTCATAATGCTGACGAGTTCGTAAGCAATTTGCGGATCCAGGACTTGATCTCCTAGTTTGTCTTGATATTCATCTAAAGTTTTCCCACCGCTATCTTCAACTTTAAGAATCGGTGTTTGATCTTGCCGTACTCCACCATTGGCCAATACTCCAAATGCTGAGACATGATCAAGTAACTTTACTTCACAGCCTCCCAAAACCAAAGATAATCCGCAGCGATCAGTGTTGATATCAGAAGTAATACCCATATCTTTGGCTGTATCAATGGCGTTTTGGACACCTACTAGAGCTAGGGTTTTTACAGCTGGAATGTTGAGAGAGCCAGCAAGCGCTTTTCTGATATTTACGATGCCATGGTTTTGGCCATCATAGTTGTCTGGCGCGTAGTCTTTGCCAGCATAAGTTCCGAAATCAGTTTTAACGTCCACAAGCATAGTCGCTGGACTCATGCCTTGTTTGAAAGCTGTGGCATAGACGTAAGGCTTAAACGAAGAGCCAGGCTGGCGCTCAGCCAAAGTGACATTGACCTGGCCATCGTGCGCGTCGTCAAAATAGTCTCTAGAACCGACCATGGCCAGGATTTGTCCGGTCTTTGGGTCAATTGCTACGAGACCAGCGTTTGAAGCGTGATTATATTTTTCATTTTTCGCGACTCCATCAGTCACAGCTTTTTCTGCAGCTTGCTGCATGTTCCAGTCAAGCGTGGTCGTGACTTTGAGCCCCCCTTCTTCTAAAGTTTTTTCACCGTACTTTTGAGCTAAGAGATTTTCGACGTACAAGACAAAGTGAGGAGCGAGGATAGCATCTTTAATTTTGCTGAAACTAACTTTCTCAGCTTTGGCCTGATCATGTCTTTCCTGACTGATGTATCCCTGGTCAAACATTTGATCCAAGACCAGATTTTTTCGAGCTTCGAGTTTTTCAGGATTGGTATTGTAGTAAGTTGGTGCTTGGGGCAGAGCTGCCAGATACGCTGACTCAGCCAGTGTTAGGTCTTTAGCGTGTTTGCCAAAGTAAGTCTGTGAAGCGGCTTCAATGCCATAGGCGTTGCGGCCATACGGAATTTCATTTAAGTAAAGTTTCAAAATGTCATTTTTGGAAAATTTTTGTCCGATTTCGATGGCCAAAACAATTTCTTTAATTTTTCTGGTAAAAGTTTTTTCACGAGTCAGAATCGCATTGCGGACGAATTGTTGGGTAATGGTCGAGCCACCTTGGGAAGCACTTACATGAGTTATATCGACAAAAATAGAGCGTAAAATTCCCTTCCAATCCACTCCCGGGTTTTTATAAAAGTTTTTGTCTTCAATAGCAATCGAGGCCTGCTTGGCATAGTCTGGAATGTCTGAAAGATTTACTAAGGTACGCTTGGCCTCGCCATGAACTTCGTAGAGAAGAGTGTTTCCATCTCTGGCATAAATTTTCGTTGACTGAGCCACGGTCCGATCATTAAGTTTGTTTGGGTCAGGCAAACTTAGAGATACAACTGCAAAAGTCAGGCTGCCGACGAGGAGGAAAATTGCTCCCAAGTAAAGGATGACGCGAAGAATTTTTCTGCGTAAAGTTTTTTCAGTCTTTAGTTTCTGCCAAAAATAAGCAGGGACTCCGGCTAGACTTTTTAGGACTTTTCGAAGGCCAGGCTTATGATTTCGATTCCAACTAGAATAATATTGCGCCATATAATGCCTACTAATGATACCAAAAAACTGGTATAATTAGAATACCTATGAATAAAAACGACGCAATTGATGAATTGTTAACACGTCGGATTGGACTAACTGACGGTAGAAGAGACGTCCAGCCTTCCCTAGACGAAATCAAGAAAAGATTGTCGGCTGGAAAAAATCTAAGAGTATACTTGGGAATAGATCCTACAGGTCCTGATTTACATTTGGGGCACACTATCCCCTTACTTTTTTTGAAGCAACTGCTAGATCTAGGTCATCAGCCAGTTTTGCTCATTGGGGATTTTACAGCAACGATCGGTGATCCAACTGGCAAGGAAGTGACAAGAGAGCCGTTGTCTAAAGAGCAAGTAGCTCACAATATGAAAAAATACCTTGACCAGGTGTACAAAATTTTACCCAAAGGATCATTTGAAGTGGTATACAATAGTTCTTGGTTATCAAAATTTTCTATTGATAAATTTTTTCAATTACTGAGTAATGTAACCGTGCAGCAATTGATAGCTCGTTCTATGTTTCGGGAGAGAATGGATAAAAAAAGTCCTTTGGCAGTCCATGAGTTTTTATATCCTGTTATGGTCGGTTATGATTCGGTAGCTTTGGAAATAGATGGAGAGGTTGGTGGTATAGATCAATGGTTTAATATGGGTATCGGAAGAGATTTAGAGAAGAAGTTGTTGAATAAAGATAAGATGGTTTTTGCGACCAGATTACTGGTCGATGCTGAATCAGGGAAAAAGATGAGTAAAACTGAAGGCGGTTTGATATCATTATCTGATTCGCCAAATGATATGTTTAGGAAAGTTATGGAATCAATTCCTGACGAAATGATTGTTACAGTATTTGAACTTTGCACAGAAAAAGACACGAAGTGGATAAAAGATAATTTATCTAGAACCAAAAAAGATCCTTTAGCATTTAAAAAAGATCTAGCAAACGAACTAGTAACTATGTACCACTTTCAAAGTGCGGCCAAAGAGGCTCGAGCAGAATGGGAGCGAGTAGTTAGCAAAAAAGAAAAGCCATCCCAGATCGAAGAAATGAAAGTGAAAGCTAGAAATATTGTCGATGTTCTTGTCGAAACCAAACTTGCAGCAAGTAAGAGCGAAGCGAAAAGATTGATTGAACAGAAAGGCGTGAAAGTGGATGACCAGGTAGCATCTGAAGAAACTCAAGCAGGTTCAGGCTCTCTCATCCAAGTTGGAAAACGAAAGTTTATAAAAATTAAATAGATCGCCACGCGACTGCCAAAATTAGTTCTTAAAGATAAAGCAGTCGCTCGCGATGGTCAGTAACCATTGCGAGGAGGCCGAGAGTTCAAGCTTTGATTTAGCTTGGCGGCCGACGAAGCAATCTAAATCCAGGCCTTGCTCCTGGGCCTGTTTTTTAGTATACTTGAATGCTTGCTTACCCGGACGTTAACCGGGCGCATAGCGTGTAGGAGGAATGCCATGAGAGTTCGAAACAAGCCGAGCGCTACGGTGTATCGTGAAGAACTTCGTCAGGCCGGCCTGAGCGACGAGAAGGTCAACCTGGTCATGAAGGCGTCGCGCGGCCAGTCCGGCAGTCTGTCGATCGTGAAGATGGCCGACGCGCTGGCCCGTCACAAGGTGGCGAACGCCGAAGCGATCATCGCCCGCACCCGTGGCCTCAGCACGGAGCAGCCCGCGGCGCCTGTCGTCGAGGCTCCGGCGTCCGGTCAGGGCGTGGGCTCGGGCGAGCCGGTCACGGAGGGAGTCGCCCAGGGGTAGGCGATCGTCGTCGTGAGTGGGGACACACAAGGGGTCAGCGGCCGCAAAGCTGCTGACCCTGTTTTATTTTCCTGATTGTACATCTTTTTGCTCCCCCGTGCATTTTTATGTACAATCGTTTTTTAACAGGAGCCTTGCTCCGGGGTCTGTTTTTTGTTATGCTGGGTTACTTGCTACTGGGACAAAACTGGAATGAGGAGGACCCATGCCAATTGAGTTGGATCTGGTGGGTGAGGCGATCGCGAAAGTTCCGAGGGTGGGCAGGAAGGGAGCGGCGAACATCGTTCGCAAGATCAAAGAAATCGCTGGCGAAAAGACCTACGCCAACTTTCTGCGACAAGCAGAAGAAGCTGGTAGATTTCGTCGACTCAGCGAGGCGAACCCGCCGCATCCCGGAATGAACGACGGCCATCCCACACCCGAGCGGTAGCCCCGGCCTCAGCGCCCGATTCCCGCCCAAGCTATGGCTGCAGCGTCTGCTGCGTCATCTGGCTTGGGCACTTTTTTTAATTTCAGTAAAGTCTGGACCATGCGCTGAACCTGTTTTTTGTCCGCTTTGCCATAGCCAGTGGCAGCGATTTTGACTTGTAGCGGCGTCACTTCTACGATCTTCAAGCTGTGCTCAGCCGCAGTAAGCAGTACCACTCCCCTGGCTTGGGCTACACTCATCACGGTCTTCGCGTTCGAAAAGAAAAACAGGGACTCGACACAGATAGCATCAGGTTTCCATTTTTTTATAAGGCCAACCAGGTCTTTTTTTATTTCCAGAAGCCGTACAGGATCCGGATTTTTATCCGTAGTAATACAGCCGCACTCTTTGAGTGTGATACTGTTGCCAGTTTGTTCGAGGATTGCATAGCCTGTGCGGCCGAGGCCAGGGTCGATTCCAAGTATTCTCATAAGTATCGATGCGAATATACTAATTTACTAATGATACTAATAATAAGCTAGAAAAATCTCTTTCTAGCATCTGTTTCAATTCTAACAATTCTGACCGGTTTTAGATAACGATTCTGAAAATTAACCAGAAGCGCTAAATCTTTTTTTGTGGATTGCAAATAGCGCTGACTTTGATAAAAATCCTGCTTTAAGATTAGGCGTTTTGATTTGATTTCCAAGATAATCTTGTCGTCAACTAGAAAATCGAGGACGTTTCCTGTGTCTACGACCCGGTGTTCTCGCTTGTACGGGATTTTGGCTTCTTTCAGCAAGTCTTCTATTGCGTCTGCGTATTGCTTTTCACGAGCAAACCTCCCTAGGTTGTTATGCACACTGAAACAAATGCCTGTGAGTGTATATGATAACTGCGGGTGTATTAATTTATTTGTATAATTAGTATTCATTTGTATATTAGTATCGATACTACACAGTGTTTGCGTGTACATTAACTACATCCTCATCATTCTCTAGCGATTCAATCAAACTTTCAACTTTCAATCTATCCGACTCATCCAAGCTAATTGATTGCTGTGGGCGCATGATGGATTCAGAAGACAGGACTTTGATCTCTTTACTCTCGATAAATTTTTTAATTTTTTCTAGGTCCAATGTCAAAGTATAAATTTCTAAGCCTTCTTCGGTTTCTTTTACATCCTCCACTCCTTGATCGATCAGTTCTAAAGAAAGATTCTCGGTTCCTGGCTGCTTTTCGACCAAGATTTGGCCTTTGGACTCAAACATCCATGTCACTGATCCTTGCTCGCCCATGCGGCCATTGTGTTTGTTGAAAATATTGCGGATATTCTGAGTCGTGCGGTTTTTATTATCAGTGATAGCCTCGACTATGAAAGCCGATCCTGCCGGCCCATAGCCTTCACAGATGACTTGTTCGATAGCTTCTTTGCCTTCGCCTGATCCTTTTTTGATGGCGCGATCAATATTATCTGCAGGCATGGCTGACTCGCGTGCTTTATCCAAAGCCTGTCGCAGTTTGAAATTGAAACTAGGATCAGCTCCACCCCCAGCTTTTACAGCTACAGAAATATTTTTGGCTAATTTCGTAAACAGCTGACCACGCTTGGCATCAGCTGCGCCTTTGGCCCTTTTGATTGTCGCCCATTTACTGTGGCCGGACATAAAAGCATTATATCAAAAAACCGCCGAAGGGCGGTTTTAGAAACCACTGGCTCTGGGTAATACTTCGTCTTCGTATAATGCTAGAAGCTGATCTACTGTTCTTTCTTCTTCAACCCATTTGCCATCTTTATCGGTTTTAGAGTCATTGACATTACACATAATGCTGTCACCTCGGAGAATCCCTTTATCAAGGAGTGCTCTTAACATGGCTCGGCAGTCGGCGCAGGGATGCAGCGCATCGTGCTCGTGAGCGTCACCTGTAGAACTTTCTTTAGACACAGTGACCATGGCCACAATTAGCTCCGCATCATTATCTATGGCTTTTCCTACAGCAGCTCGCTCGCCACACTTTTTTTGAGAACCCTTAAAAGAAGGTTTCTCTTTATCTTTAAAATTGTGTCCTGTAAAAATACTATAGTCTCGTTTGCCATCGCCAGGCATAGTCATGACCGATGCCCCGACATGAAAGCCTCGATATGAGAAGGCCCAGTCTCTTTCTTGAGCTGCCGCTGTGATGAGATCTTGCTTGAAAAATTCACGGTAATTTCGAACATGCTCAGTCATATCCACTGGTTCGTCTTCGCGATCTCTATTCCATTCTGAAAAATTATGAACTTCAGCTTGCATATTAGATGATGGTCGTCGTTGCGACTTTGTCGCCGGCATCCAGTGTCATGACTCGGACGCCTTGAGTTGCTCGACCGAGAGTAGAAATTTTGCCAACTGGCGTGCGGAGAGTTTGTCCAGCCTTGGTAATCACCACCAAGTCATGTTCTTCAGATTTGTCCACGACATGAAGCGAGACAATTTTTCCAGTTTTCGGAGAAATTTTCAGAGTCTTGATGCCACTGCCACCTCGATGCTGTTTTTTGTAGAATTTCAGATCAGTCTTTTTGCCAAGTCCGTTTTCAGTGACAATCAGAAGTTGCAGATTATCCAGTTTGTCTTTGTGAGAGACCAAATCCATACTCATGATGTGGTCATCTTTCTTCAGTCTCATGCCACGCACACCTGCTGCGGTCCTGCCCATGCTTCTGACATCTTTTTCGTCAAAGCGGATGGCCTGGCCGTTAGAAGTCGAGACAATCACATCGTCAGCTCCAGTTGAGTATTTGACCCAGCGCAGTTCATCGCCGCCTTTGATCTTGATGGCAATCAAACCAGAACGACGGACCTTAGCAAATTCTTCGATCGGAGTTTTCTTGATCACGCCTTTTTTCGTCAGCATGATTAAGAATTTGACCGCGGTTTTCTTAGAAATAGTCTGGATGGCTTGAACTGTCTCATCATTGGGCAATTCCAGGAAGTTGACCAAAGCCTGGCCTCTGGCAGTACGGGATCCTTCTGGGAGCTCATAAACTTTGGTTTGGAACACGCGACCCTTGTTCGTGAAAAACAAAATGTCATCATGAGTATTGGTGGTGCTTAGCCATTCCACCACATCTTCTTCTTTGGTCGTCATGCCGATGACACCTTTGCCACCGCGGCCTTGGGTTTTGTAAGTATCAGGAGGTAGGCGTTTGACGTATCCGGATTTGGTGATGATGACCATGGCTTGCTGTTCAGGGATCAGATCTTCAACTTTAAATTCTCCGATTGGCTGTTTGACTAGAGTAGTTTTGCGCTCGTTGCCATACTTGTTCTTGAGTTCAGTGAGTTCGTCTTTGATGACGTTGCGGATTTTCTTTTCTGATTTGAGCAGAGCTTCCAGTTCTTCGATAAGTTTGCGTTTTTCTTTGAGTTCGTCATCGATTTTTTTGCGCTCAAGTCCAGCCAAAGCCCGTAGTTGCATCTGCAGTATTGCCGTTGCTTGTTTATCAGATAATTTAAACTTACTCATCAATGCGGCATGAGCTTCTTCAGTAGTATCAGATTTGCGAATAGTTTGTATTACGGCGTCAATGTGATCAAGGGCTTTTTTTAAGCCTTCCAATATGTGAGCGCGCTCTTTGGCTTTGTTTAGATCGAAAGCCGTGCGTCTAGTGATGATTTGTTGGCGGTGCTTGATGTAGTATTCTAGAATATTTTTTAAATTCAGCACCTGCGGTTCAATGCCATCCACGAGTGCCAGCATGTTAACATGAAATGTCTCTTGCAAACTGGAATATTTAAATAGCTGATTTAAAATTTTGTTCGGCAAGCCTTCTTTTTTCAGTTCAATGACAATTCGTACGCCATCTTTATCTGATTCGTCGCGCAGATCGCGAATGCCTTCAACTTTTTTGTCTTTAACGAGCTCGGCAAACTGTTCAAGCAAAGACGCTTTGTTTACTTGGTATGGAATTTCATTGATGATGATTTTGTGTTGCCCTTTTTCTTCGATAATTTCTGTTTTGGCCCGCATAACTACCGGTCCTTTGCCTGTGGCATAGACTTGTTTGATCGTGTTCCAATCATAGATATAGCCGCCTGTCGGAAAATCCGGTCCTTTCACAAATTCCAAAAGGTCTTCTGTGGTCGCAGATGGCTCATCGATAAGTTTGATGGTGGCATCCACGACTTCGCCGAGGTTGTGCGGAGGAATGTTCGTTGCCATACCCACGGCAATGCCGAGTGTTCCATTGAGTAGTAGCTGGGGGGCTTTGGCAGGAAGCACTTTTGGCTCTTGTCTCGTGGTATCGTAGTTATCCATCCAGTCCACAGTTTCTTTTTCCAGATCCGTAAGCATTTCTTCAGCCAGTGCCATCATCCTAGCTTCTGTATAACGCATGGCAGCTGGGGCATCGCCATCCATAGAACCGAAGTTTCCCTGGCCATTGATGAGCGGATAGCGCATGGCAAATTCCTGAGCCATGCGAACCATAGAATCATACACAGCCACATCACCGTGCGGGTGGTATTTGGCCAAAACTTCTCCGACTACAGCAGCTGATTTTCTAAATTTGGCATTACTGCGCAGTCCTAGTTCTGACATAGCATAGAGTATGCGTCTGTGTACTGGTTTGAGTCCGTCACGGACATCAGGCAGCGCGCGCGAAACTATGACACTCATGGCATAGTCGAGATATGACTCTTCCATTTCTTTTTCTATGGGCCGCGGATTGATTTGTCCAATTTTATTATCCATAGTTAGTCTCGAAGATTGTCTTTATTGTTTAAAGCTTTCAAATCAAGGTTAATTTTTTGGCTTAAGGCCTGATCTGATTTTTGGTCAAATGTCATTTGGCTAAATTCGAGTACAGCAGTATTGTCTTTAACCGCAGGGAAAACTAAAATTCCAAATTGCTGGGTATGTGAGAGAATCTTTTGCACAAAAGGCTGTCCTTGTCGATTTAAAATCTTGCTTGGGTGTAATTGATTACCATTGAGAGTTAAGGTGATTTCAGAGGGTTTAGAAAAATTTAAAATATCACTGGTTGAGTTATTGAAGTTAAAATAAATCTTCAAATTATTCGCAGTTGATTCAACCCATTCGACTTCCCCTAGGGAAATCTCATTAGCTACTTTCAGGTCCTGACTGGTTGATTCGTTGGTCCCTCCGATACTTCCATTAATCGTGGACTTCAGACTCATAACCCAGATGATGAACAGTAGAATTCCAATTGCGACAACCGTGCTCCATAAAATCTTAACGCGACTTTCGTAGGGTTTGTTTTGTAAATTAGCAATGAACTTTTGCCAAGCCATCATCTTTGAGGGGTTAAGACTATTAGCGAGGTTTGTTCGCCAGCCAGGTCTTTTTTCTTTAAAGACAACTTTTCTTCTTCAGTGTGCTTGCCCCCCATTTCTTGTAAAAACTTATCGAGCTTGTCAAGATTTAGTTCGAGTCCAGGAATTTTATAGCTGTGCGGAATAATTATATATGGTTCGAGTTGATTACCAATTTTTGCCCCAGCCTCAAAATCTAAAATTTGCTTACCTCCAACTGGCACTAAAGCGATGTCAGATCCTTCAAATGCCTCTTTTTGTTCGTCGGTTAACGCTCCTTGTTTGATGGGGCCCAAAAAAGCAATCCTAATTCCTTCCACCTCGATACTGTAAATCGTCGCAGGGCCGAGTTCTTTGTTTTCGGCTGGGGTACCGATTATAAAAGCTTCCTTGATGTCATACTCTCCCGGACCATCAATGATAAAAGGATTTCCGGAAATCGAGCTAAAATTGTTGCACCAGTTAAGCTTAGGATTTGAGCAAATCACAACATCAGCGGCTCCGCGTACTGCTGTTAAGCCGCTTTCTTTCCCAAATGGGTCAGTGATAATTGTGATGTCTTTTCCTACGATTTTAAAGCTTCCGAGGCCAAACCAAGAGATAGTCATAGCCTGTTTATTTTAGCAAATTTTGCTCTTGATTTCAATGCCGATTTAGAGTATAATCCTAAAGCTTAGAAGGGTTTTAGCAAGTCGCAGAGTCGAACGAGCTAAAACGCAAGGATTATGGCAAATCAAACAACTCTCAAAGAGCCAAAGACCATGCAAGAGCTTTTGGCTTCAGAGGGAGTAGATATTAAAGTTCCTAAGGCCGGAGACGTGCTGGAGGGAACTGTTTTGTCTGTGAGTAAAAACGAAGTCTTTGTCGATATCGAGGGTGTGGGTTTGGGCGTAGTTCGTGGTCGCGAACTTTATGATGAATCAGTCAGAGTTTCTTCTCTTAAGATTGGTGATAAAGTTTTAGCACAAGTTATTGATCCTGAGAATAAAGAAGGCAACATCGAGCTGTCTTTCCGAGCAGCTGGACAAGAGCGAGTTTGGCAGACTTTATCCGACCGGATGAAATCCCGAGAAATAATCAAGACCAAGATTTTGGAAGCAAACAAAGGTGGTCTTATGGTCGAGGTCAATGGTGTTATAGGATTTTTGCCTGTATCGCAACTGTCCTCAGAGCATTACCCGCGCGTCGAAGAAGGAGACAAAAATAAAATTCTGGAAATCCTAAAAAGCTATGTAGGAAAAATTTTCGATGTTCAAATTATCACGGCTGATGCGCAAGATGAAAAGTTGATTGTGTCTGAGAAGGCTGTGGGCGAAGAAGAGTTGCGCAGTAAGATCGGCAAGCTTGCTTTAGGGCAGGTAGTTGAAGGTGAAGTCTCAGGAATTGTTGACTTTGGTATCTTTATCAAATTTGATCCAGGCTTGGAAGGATTGGTTCATATCTCAGAACTTGCTTGGAGTCGTATCGAGCATCCAAAAGATTTGTACAAGGTTGGTCAGAAAGTCAAAGCACAGGTCATTTCTATTGATCGTGACCGCATTTCCCTTTCGATCAAGAGGTTGCAACCAGATCCTTGGGCTGAAACAATCAAAAACTACGCAGTCGGACAAATGGTAAAAGGAAAAGTGACCAAGGTCACCTCGTATGGCGCCTTTGTCGAACTGGAACCGGAAATTTCAGGACTGGTTCACTCTGTAGAATTGTCGAATGAAGAAGTCAAAGATCCATCTGAGATTGTCAAAGTCGGCGACGAGAAAGAATTCCGAATAATCTCGATTGAACCACAAGAGCATCGCTTAGGTCTATCACTTCGATCAGTTGAAAAAACCTCCTAATCTTAGGAGGTTTTTTATTGAATACTTTTTTCTATTGCTAATAGTTTGTCATATACGACCTGGTTGTTATAAACCCAGTGGTCAGCTGGCGGTTGTTTGTAAAGTCCGTTCATTTTTTCAAAGCTCATACTGGAATATTTTACAGCCGAGTGTTTGGGAAATTTATTCAGAAAATGATTCATGGCAATCACTCCATCCCCTAAATTCGTACCCAGATCCCATAGGCTCGCTCCCCCTACTCCCCAGCAGTTGGCTTTAGCTTCCGGATAATGCTCGCACATCGAGCTTTCTGCATTTGATAGAGCGACGATCTTCTTCCAATTCCGAAGAGAAACTAAGGTCGAAGCAAAGCTGGCCAGAGGAGACCCTTCTGATCGAAGATAGTTCTGAACCTTTTCAGTTAATTTTTGTTGACGAATCGCCTGCTTTAAAGCTTGTTCTTGGTAGTACTTATCAGTCAGATCTTGCGATAGTTGATCTAGATAATCTTGATAATCAGTACTGCTCATATCAAAAATCAAAACAGGACCTAGGTCAGCCGGTGTTTGAGCAAAGGTTTCATGAGGTAAAAGGATTGTAGTGAAACTTAGCAAAAAGACTATGAGGAAGAATTTGTGTTTCAGAGTAAGAGTTGCAAAGTTTGCTTTTAAATGGGGAATTTTTAGAACTTTGACAATGTCCATACAAAAGCTACCTTAACAGATTAAAATACATGGGTCAACCATAATATGTGGATTGTTTGTGAAATATAATTTATAATATGCAAACAAGGCGTCATGGCCGAGCGGTTAGGCAGAGGTCTGCAAAACCTTTTACACCGGTTCAACTCCGGTTGACGCCTCCAGAAAGCCCGAGTGCTGGAACTGGGATACAGGATCGACTTAAAATCGATTGCCCTTACGGGATTGAGGGTTCGACTCCCTCCTCGGGCACCAAATAATAATTTAAAAGCCCCTCTTGCGAGGGGCTTTCGTCAGACTGTTTTATTTATTGTGCTCAGTTGGCTAGAGGTAGCTGATCCAGTTCGTTTAGAGTTTTGCTGACTGCTAAAACCCAAGTTGGGCTATAAGAGCCTACATACCTACGAACGATTTCTTTTGGAGTATCTTTACCATCTGGTAAATATTTTCTGGTTAACAAATCGTCAACATCAGAAAATCCTTCAGCAAAAGATTTATATCGTTTCAAGTTCCAGGCGCCACCGACTCCCCAACAGTTGTTGTACATCTGCCGCTTACACATCGTAGATTCACCATTGGAAATAGCTAATACTAGTTTCCAATTGTCATTCTCTAAGATCTGCTCAGCGTAAGGGGCGAGCGGAGAACCTTTCTTTTGTAAGTAATCTTGTAAGATTGCGATATTCGGATCTACTTGTGGAGTCTTGACTGTATCAGCTGAATTGTCGGGATTTGTTTTGCTATTGATGTAATCGTTAACAGTGTTTATTTCAAGGACGAGAGAGTTTTGAGTTTGGGCAGATGCTAGGGAGGGAAACATTGCTGTAACCGCAACCACTAAAAGCATCACCAAGACAAAACGACTTGTCATTGAATATACTTTCCACGCTAGTTTAATCGCTCTCCTGTCGAGAGACTAAAAAAGCTTGGTTAGACCTTTACCCGCTCACCAAAAATTGGTGAGTGGGTTTATAAGCTTAAAAAGAACCATTGCGCGGCTCATTAAGCAGAAAAGCTTAATGTTGCCTGCCCCCGCCTGGCACGAGGCCAGGACGGGGTACGCAACTATCAATATTAGCACAAAATCGAGGTTTTGTCAAGAGCTAAGGATGGGTAGTGTGGCTAATAATTTGGCATACGCTAAATGCTTGAGGTATAATATAATCATGAAACCCCTGAGTCGCATTCAGTTTGAACCATGGTCTGCTAATCTCGCTTATGCCGTGGGTCTTTTAACTACTGACGGTAATCTTTCTAAAGATGGTCGCCATTTAGATTTAACATCAAAGGACCTTGATCAATTAGAAAATTTTATGAAATGTATAGGGATTAGAGTTAAGATTGGTTACAAATCGTCTGGCTATACAGGTAAGAAGACAACGCATATTCAGTTTGGAGATGTAATGTTTTATAGATTTCTCTTAAGCATCGGTCTTCACCCAAATAAGACCAAGACTTTATCGAAGTTGAAAATACCAGATAAATATTTCTTTGATTTTTTACGAGGTCATTTTGACGGAGATGGCTGCTCCTATTCTTACTGGGATCCTCGCTGGCGTTCGAGCTTTATGCTTTATATGACTTTTGTCGGCGCAAGCATAAAACATATTGATTGGATTCAAAAAACAATCTATAAACTCTTGAAAATTAAAGGACGGATGAGTAAAAATAAAAATATCCACCAATTGAGATATGCAAAAGGCGAGTCTTTAATTTTAATTAAGAGAATGTATTATAGTGAAGATACGGTTTGCTTGAAGAGGAAGCTCTTGAAAATTCAGGCAGCTTTAAGTATAATCAATCAGCATAATCCTGCGCGGGTGGTGTAACTGGCAGCCACGCAGCCTTGAGGTGGCTGTGCCCGAAAGGGCGTGGAGGTTCGAGTCCTCTCCCGCGCACCAAAATTAGGGTTTTAATAGAGTCCCAGAAAAAATTAGGTGCGCAGGACGAAGTCCGAGCACATATTTTTTCTGAAAGGAGCAGCAGCTAGACCATAGCACTTTTACGTA